>JAEZBT010000036.1 GCA_023426865.1 Actinomycetes bacterium | reverse complement strand
GGCCGAGACCGCAACGGCCCCGCGCTCGCCACCGCGCCGCCACCGCCCGGCGCACTGTTCGACGACCAGGCCGACGCCGTCGCAGCGATCGCCACGTCGGGGCGCGTCGTCGACGTCCTCGTCGGCGCGGCCGGATCGGGCAAGACCCACGCGCTGGCGGCTCTGCGCGCCACGTGGGAGTCCGAGCACGGACCCGGCTCGGTCGTCGGACTTGCGCCGTCTGCCGCGGCGGCCGACGTCCTGGCGCAGAGCCTCGGCATCGGGTGCGAGAACACGGCGAAGTGGCTCGTCGAGCACGACGCAGAACCCGACCGCCTGCACCGCATCGATCGCGCCCGCGCCGCCCTGGACGCGCCACCCGACGCCGCGACCGCCCGCACCCTGGCAGACCACCTCGCGCGACTCACCGCAGAGGTCGAGCGATGGCGGTTCCACCCCGGCCAGCTGGTGATCCTCGACGAGGCGTCTCTCGCCGGGACCCTGCCGATGGACCGCATCGCCGCGTGCGTCGGCGAGGCCGGCGCCAAGCTGCTGCTCGTCGGAGACTGGGCCCAACTCTCCGCGATCGACGCCGGCGGGGCCTTCGGTCTGCTCGCCCGGGACCGCGGCCCTGGCGTGCCCGAGCTCGGCGCCGCACGCCGTTTCGCCCACGCCTGGGAGCGCGACGCCTCGACCCGGCTGCGCGTCGGTGACCTGTCATGCCTCGACGACTACGACGCCCACGACCGCCTGCTTGCCGGCGACCACCCCGCGATGGTCGACGCCGCGTACCTCGCGTGGGCCACCGACGAGCGAGCCGGGCTTCGATCCTTGCTCATTGCGGGCGACCGGGAGACCGTCCGATCGCTGAACGAACGTGCACGCGCCGAGCTTGTCGCCGCCGGCGCCGTCGGGGCGAACGGGACCGTCCTGCACGACGGGCTCGTGGCCGGCGTCGGCGACCGGATCGTCACCCGACGCAACGAGCGCCGCCTCGGCGTCGGCGACGGCTGGGTCAAGAACGGCGACACCTGGACCGTGGTCGCGCGCCACGACGACGGCGCCCTCGCCGTGCGGCGTGAGGCGGGCGGACCGGCCGTCGTCCTGCCTGCGACCTACACCGCCGATCACGTCGAGCTCGGCTACGCCACCACTGCCTTCCGGGCGCAGGGCGCGACGGTCGACACCTCCCACGCGGTCATCAGCGGAGCGTCGATGACGCGCGAGGTGCTCTACGTCGCCCTCACCCGAGCGCGCCAGTCGAACCGGGCATACGTCTGCACCGACGTCCTCCCGGAACCGCTGCAGGGCTTCGCCGACGTCGCGCCGACCAGCCGCGGAGTGCTCACCGCCGTGCTCAGCCACGTCGGCGCGGCCACGTCCGCCCACGAGGTCCGGTTCGAGGAGGCGGAAGCGGTCGGCTCGATCCGGACCCTCGCCGCGGAGTACGAGACCATCGCGCACCTCGCCGAGGCTGCGCACTGGACCTCGCTGCTCGAACGGTCGGGCCTCACTTCCGATCAGGTCGGCGCGATCGAGGCCTCGCCCGCGTTCGGCGCACTCACCACGTCCCTGCGTCGCGCGGAGGCGTACGGCCTCAGGGTCGACGCTGCCCTGCCCGGCCTTGCCGACCGGGCGGCCGCCGGCGCCGTCGACATCGCGTCGGTGCTGCACGAGCGGGTCGATCGATGGACGAGGGCCAGCCTCGAAGCCGGCCGCGGCCGCCCGCCTCGGCTCGTCGGCGGACTGGTCGCGGCGGCGTCGCGCGCGACAGACACCGACTTGATCGACGCGCTCGATGCGCGGGCGGGACTGATCGAAGAGCGCGCGACGCTCCTCGTCGAGCGCGCCCGGGCGGCAGGCGCCGCGTGGCTCGGCGAACTCGGCCCCGTTCCGGTGGAGGCCGCCGAAAGGTCGAAGTGGGACGCGCGTGCACGCACGGTGGCGGCGTACCGAGACCGGTACGGCATAACGAACGCCGAACGCGCGCTCGGTACCGAGATCCCAATCGACCGGCAGCAAGCAGATGCGCGGACGCTCGCCGCCGAGGTGCTGGCAGTCCGGCCCGACACGTGGCGGGTGACGACGGCGCCCGAGCAACGCCGCGCTACTCCGCCAGCGCCGGGCCTCGAGCGTCAGCGCGCGGTGAGACGGTGACGCAAGTGACCAGGCTGATCCTCCGGGGGGTCGCGCGATGGACGCGAGCACTGGTTGCGCCGGTCTTGGTGCTCGTGGTCGTGGTCGGTGTCCCCGTGCTGCTGCCGCCCGAAGCCCGTCGGCTCCTCGGAGAGCGTGCACTATCGCTCGTATGGCTGGCAGCGGTCATCGCAGCACTCCTGTGGCTCGCGACGTCGGCGACGCGCGCTGCGGTCCGGCCGGCTGGCGATCGTCGCGCCTTCGTTCGCCTGCAGGACCTGCGCGTCCGCTCCCGGCTCCCCGACCACGCCCTGCTCTGCATCTTGCGCACGGGCTGGTCCACCCCCGCAGGGGAGCGCGCCGACGCCGTCGACGTTCGCACCGGCGCTTTCGTCGATCTCTGGCTAACGGAATCGAGCCTGCCCGGCGGTAGCTACGCACTCGTCAAGTCCGTGGGCGGCATGTACGTGCTCCTGGACGCCGTCCCTCCGAGCCTGGTCGTCGCCGCCCAACGCCACAGCCGCCGGGTGAGCGTGCCTCGCCACGAGCGGGCCGGACGCCAGCAGCGTCGCGCGGCCGCTCGCGTGATCCGCACGGCGGAGATGCTGCTCAGGTAGCGAAGGCGAACCTAAGGCCTCTCAAGCCCGCGCCACGCCTACGCTCGCCTTCATGGCCGATCCCGGGGTCTTCTGCCTCGAAGGCGAGTGGGACCACGAGGCACTGACGAGCACGCTCAGCGTTCGCCCTCTCCTCGAGCTCATTCAGATGCTCGAGGTCTCGGGCGGAACGTTCCACCGCGACGTCGCAACGCGCGGGGAGCTCGCCTACTACCTCCAGCGCTGGGCGGACGATGACGAGCTCGACTTCCCCATCGCCTACCTTGCGTTCCATGGATCGCCGGGCTGTCTCGCCCTGGCCAGAGAGTCGATCACCCTTGCGGAGCTCGCAGAGATGCTCGGCACGGACGCCGCGGGTCGCGTGATCCACTTCGGCACGTGCGACACCCTCGACGTCCCAGCCGACGAGCTGACCGAGTTCTGCCGGCGCACAGGCATCAAGGGCATCACCGGCTACACGCGGACCGTGGACTGGGCAGAATCGGCCGGCCTGGACATCCTCCTGCTTCGCGAGCTCCTCGGTTCGTCCACCCTCAAGCCGATGGTGAAGCGCCTCACGGCGAACTACCCCGGTGCTGTCGAAGGTCTCGGGCTCCGCGTCGCAACGGCGAACTGGGTGCTACCAGGCGACGCCTGACGTCACTCGCGGAGGGTCCACTCGGAGAGCTGGTCAGCGGCCTCCCATAGCTCCGTCAGGGTGAACGGGTACCTCAGCTCGATCCCGAGCCCGTCGGCGTAGATCTCGATGTGGGTCGGTTCCCACTCTTGGACCGTGACGTCGACGTCGGCCTGCGTCGTCAGCACGTCAGCGAGACCGCTCACATTGTCGCGGTCCACGGCAGCGAGCAGCTCATCGGGTGAGTGGATCAGTTCCGCGCTCAATAGACCGTTCCCGTCAGAACGTCCTCGCAGTCGACGCAGATGTCGCTGCCCACGCGGGGGGTGGAAAGCGTTCCACAGAGCCGGCACCACAGTCTCCGCGCGCGCTCCCGTGCCGCCGCGCGCTGGACCGCGGACGCCAGCGCGGAGAGGTTGGTGGACACGTCGCTTAGGAGAACGGTCTCAGCCTCGGAGCGGGGCGGCTCGAAGCGGAGCACGTCCCATCCGGCGGGCGCCACGAGGACGTCGGACAGGCCGACGCCGATCACGACCTGGATCGGGGTGCCGTGCGTAAACCACTCACGCGCGGCGACGCCCTCAGGGGCGTCAGCGAAGGCCACGGGCAGGCGGAACCAGCGGAGGCCCAGGTGGGCGGTGAAGCCTCGCGTCGAGTCCGGGTCGAGCAAGTGCGCAAGGCCCTCGCGGTCAGGGACAGGATCGCCGAACGTCGGTGCGGTCAGCACTGTCGCGCTCCTTCCGGCGAGGGTCCTTGTCGATCATCGCAGCACGCACCGACACGCGGCGGAACCTCCACCTCATGCGGCGGATGGCGCCAGTGCCCTGTCGCCTGTCAGCGCTCGGCCCCGCTGCGGATGTACGTGACACCGAATGCGACGACCTGCCGGAACTCTTGACGGCGGGCGGCGAGGTCGTACTGGCTGCCGGAGCTCTTCTGGAAGATGTCCAGGCCACGGCCGAGGAGGATCGTCCAGCCGTTGTCGGCGCGAACGGAGCGGTCGTGGATCGTCTCGTCCCAGGCAACGGTGAAGTTGATCCCGGCGGCGGCCGCGCTCTCCTGGATGTCCCTGAGCATCAGTAGGTGCGCCTGCTCGTACTGACCAGTCTCGGCCTTGGTCACCAGCGTCACGCCGATCTCGTCGGCGACATCCTTGGCCGACGCGAGCAGCGCGAGCAGGTCTACAAGGTTGCGTCCCTGGTGCGGCATCCGGATGTACGGGTCGACGATCGTGATCTCGGTCGCTCCCCGGAGGTACGGGAGCAGCAGGGTCTCGTAGGAGATCCCGCGTTGGTTCTCCTGGAACTCGCGGTGCCCCTCGACCAGTGCGGCCTCGAGCACGGCCGGCGCGGCGGGCTGCGTGGTGTCGGCGGCGGTCGCGGCGCTCCCTGGGGTCACAGCGTCGTCACCCTCCGGATCCCCAGCCGCGACGGACGCCCGCTGGTTGTAGTACGCCGGGTACTCCTGCTCCTCGAGCGTCGCCACCGGCGACCATGCCCCGGTCTCGTCGGTGTAGCCGAACTTGACGTCGGCCATCGTGGCGTCGATCCGGAGGATCTGGTCCTTGACGCGCTTCCGGCCCTCGATCGCGAAGCGCAGGATCTCCTCGATCTCGCCTCGGGTTGCCTCGCCGTGCGGGTACAGCAGCTTCATGAGCCCGGAGAAGGTCTTGTGGATGCCGTCGCGGTCACGCGTGGAGATGTCGGGCGAGAGGGTGAAGTGCTGCTGGTAGCGGTCGGAGTAGTCGGCCGAACGCATCGACTTCAGTACTTCGGCGATGTAGTCGACGACGAAGCCGTACCGGTTGGAGAACATCTCACCGCGAATCGTGTCGACCTCCCAGCCGGGGATGTAGTGGTGCAGCCGGTCGAGGTAGGCGGGGTCGTGGTAGCTCTCGGGCAGCTCGTCGAACAGGTCGGCGTGCTTGAGCATGTAGGGCACGGTGTGCGAAGTGTTGCCGACGAAGACCATGGATGCCTCGGCCCCGAGGGTCTCGACGCCGCGAGAGAACGACTTGTTCGCCATGTAGTTCTTCATGATGTCGATGAGCGCCCTGTCGGCACGCTTCTTCTTGCCCGCGAACTCGTCGAACGCGACGACGTCCCAGTAGCCGACCAAACCCAGGCGTCCGTTGGCGTTGTTCACGAACAGCTTGGGCACTGTGACCTCGCCGCCGGAGATGAGCATGCCGTGCGGCGAGAACTCGGAGAAGATATGCGACTTGCCGGTGCCCTTGGGCCCCAGCTCGATGAGGTTGTAGTTGCGTTCGACGAACGGGATGAGGCGCACGAGTTGGATGAGCTTCGCACGCCGGCCAAGCAGCTCTGGGTTGAACCCGATGGACTGGATGAGCAGGTCAATCCACTCGTCAGTCGTGAACTCGCGGCGGGCGGCGAGGTAGCCGTCGAAGTCGAAGTTCGAGAGCTGGATGGGCTTGATCGAGCCGAGGATCCACGGCACGGCTCGGGAGTCGTCGCTGTGGAGATACTCGATGTCGCAGATGCACCACACACCGCCGACGAGCAACTTGGGGTGTGTCTTGATCGTGGCCGGAGCGACGATGACGCCGCGGATCCCGAGGTTGGCGAACTCGGCCTGGTAGACGTCGTCCTTCTCGTTGAGGGTCGCAGTGACCTTGTCGATGATCCGGTGCCGGCCCCGCTCGCGGATGGTCGACTTCACGAGTTCCGCTTGGTTCCGGTGCACGTAGTGGTCGGCGAGGATCTTGCGGACCGTGTCGATCCCGGCCCGGATTGTGGCCTCATCATCGGAGGCCGCGTACTGGCCGAGGAGGTACTCCAGCACGTACGAGGGCACGATCGCGTTGCCCTTGACCGCCTTGACGAGGTCCTTGCGGACCACCGCACCGGGGAACAGTCGGTTGATCTTGCGGTCGAGGTCGGATTGCAGGGGAGGCGTGTCGGCCTCCGCTGCCCCCTCGGTGCTGGTGGTGCTGTCGAGACTCATGGATACCTCCCTAGAAGTCGAAGTCCGAGGCGAACGAGCGCCGGAGCGTGTAGAGCGCCTTCTGGTACGTACGCCACTGGTTTGTGTTGGGGATGCGCTCTTCGAGGCGGAACTCGACCGCGCGGTTGTTGTAGTCGTTGGCGTCCTGGCTGAGCAGCATGGTGGCGGTCTGGTACCGGTCGCGCTTGTCGCTCGACTGCAGGTCGAAGGTCAGCTCGGGCTGGTTGGAGATGAGCGTGTCGCCTACGTACAACCCCGCACGAACGATGCGCGGCTGCACCTTCTCGCTCACCGGCTCGGACTGGAACAGCTTCACGACGAGCTGCCCAGTGGTGATCTTGTCCGACTCCGGCAGCACCTCGACGTGGACGAGACGGGTGTCGCTGCGGCGCTTCTTGTTGATCGTCAGCACCGGCACGACGATCTCTTGGAGAGAGGCTCCGCCATGGACGAACCGTGAGCCCGCGCCCGGGAGCCGCAGTCGGTGGATCGACTTCGGGATCTGCACCTCGAGGTCGCTGTCGAGCCCGAGCTGCTCGGGTGCGAACGTGCGGAACGCGTGGTCCTGTTTCATGCCGCGGCCCAGCACGTATCGCCGGTTGGTGGTGACGATCTCGTCGCCTTGCGGCAGCGTGGAGAGGTAGAACGCGTCGGCGAGCGCAGTGTCCTGGAAGAGGAACCCGTGGTCGGCGGTGATCAGGATGTTCGTGGCGTTCGCGTTCGTCAAGCGCTTGACGAGGTCGACGAGTTCTCGCAGGGTCTCCTCGGCGGCCTCGAAGACCTGTCGCTCGGTGCCCGCCTTGTCGCCGGTCGCGTCGATGCGGTTGTGGTAGACGTACAGCACTTGGTACTGGCCGTAGAGGTCGCGCAGTTCGTCGCGCGACAGCGAGAGCACGTCCTCGGCCTGGATCGCCTTGCCGTCGACCGGCCTCAGCACCTTGGTGCGGTTCGCCGAGCCGTCTGTGCGCTGGCCGTCGACCCTCACTGGGTCGCCATGTTCGGAGTGACCGATCTTGTTGTGCGGCAGGAGCGCGGCCATGCCCAGCTGGGTGTAGCTCGGGAGCACTCCGAGCACGGCGTCGAGCTCCGCCTCGAAGCGGTCCTCTTGGCGGATGCGTGAGCCCAATTCGTGGGCGACCTCGTAGCGCAGCGCGTCGGAGACGATCACGACAGCCTTGTTGCGCCCACCCTTGGTAATCGGGGCGACGCGCTCAGGGAAGAACGAGGTCTGCGGGCGTAGCACCGATGACCGCCACTTCTCGGCGGCGTCGACGTGCGGCTGCCAGGCGTTGCCCAGTTCGAAGAGGAACTTGTTGGCGTAGTACTTCTCAACCTCGGCCCGCAACTCCTCCAGCGGCTTCGGGTACTCGGTGGTGCGGGCGGCGTAGACGAACTGCCGGTAGAGCTGGTCGATCCGATACCACTGGTGGCGGTAGCGGTCGAGGCCGTCATCGAACGAGGTGATCGTTAGCGAGAGCGTGGCGAGCGCGCTGAGCAGCTCCGAACCGCTCTCGATGGCGGTGTAGAGCTTGAGGTAGCCGGCGACCCAGATGCTGCTCTTGCGCTTGCGGACCACCTCGGCCACCTCGCGCGCGGTGGCGGTGCGCGCGGCAACCTCTCGGGCGAGGTCGCTGATGATCTTCTGGTCGACCTCTTCGAACAGGTCATTGCCGACGAGGTCGCGGAAGTCGGCACTCTCGATGGAGTTCGCGTAGTTGATGTTGCCGGCGACGCGCGTGGCGAGGGTCGCGAGGGCGGTCTGGCTGCGCGTGTCGAAGCGCAGGCTGTTGAAGTCCAGCTGGATGTTACGCAACGCGCCGGGCCGGTCGCTGCGGAATCCCCCGATCGCCTGCTTGAACATCCAGAGCACGAAGTCGCTGATGCTCGCCTCCGGCGAGGAGTAGCCGTAGATGGTCTTGACGCCGGTCCAGTAGAACTCCTCGAGCTGCTGGTCGGCGACCGCCTTGAACTTGGCGTCCCCGCCTGCCGCGTTCTCGATCAGCAGCGTGCGGGTCAGTTCCAGGAGGCTGTGCTCCTGCTGGCCGAGCAGCACCGCGGTCATCTTCGCGCGGAGGCGGTCCGGGCTGTCGTCGGGCTCCACGATTGCCTTCAACGACTGCACCCGTTTGACGGCGCCGAAGAACCTCTCGTGCTCGCGAAGGACCTCGCCAACACCCTCCGAGGTCAAGCCGAGTTCGTTCTGGATCAGCGACGTCCGGTCCGCGGCGAAGACCCCGTAGGCGAGCTCGAGGTCGAGGAGCCAGTTGTCGACGCCCGACGGCGCGGCACCCTTCCGGTACACAAGAAACTTGCTCGTCGGTTCCTCCTGGAGCAGACGGTTCTTGATGCCGTACTCATCGTTCGCCACATGGACCACGGAGACGTCGGGCAGGTCGAGCCGCTCGAGGTCCGCGGCGTACTCGCCCTCGGGGTCGTGCCAGAACACGACACGCTGCCCGACGAACCTGCGCGCGAGGTGTTCGCGGACTCCTGCGATCTCACTCATGCAAGCACCCCACCTTCCAGGGGCACACCGGTGGTCGCGTCTTCAGAGCGTCTAGACAGAGACGCGATGACGTTCTCCAGGCGCCGAAGAAGGTCGTCGTAGGAGATGATGTCGGTCACGTTCGAGTACGCACGTCGGGCGAATTCCAGGTCGAAGCGCTCCCTAGAGGACAAGTTGCTATCTCGGCCCGCCAAGATGAATGCCTTCGGGTTCGAGATGCTGATCTCGACTCCGCTCGGAAGGTCCTTCGAGTGGCTCTCGGTGATCGCTACCTCACCATCACGACCTGCCTTGCTGAGGTAGAAGAGATACTTCTCCGCCTGGATGATCGATCCTGTCAGCTCGCGGACGGGCACATGGTTGTCGCGGTATCGGCCCTTCGAGACGAGACCCCGCTCGAACGGCTTCTTGATCTCGATGACGTCGACAGTTCCATTAGCCCCAACCAGAAGCAGGTCGATGTAGCGGTTGGTCGCTCTTCCCGGTTTCGAGTAACGTTCCCTGACGTGAACGTGGTGAAGGACAGCCACGTACTGGGGAAAGATCAGAAGGAAGAGGTCGGCGACTGCTGCCTGCCATTCAGCCTCGGAGTACCCCTCGGCGTCCTCCAGCATCTCCATCAGCCGATCCCTGACGAACGTGAACTTCGCGAGTTCCAGTTCGTTCGCGACAGGGAATCGGCCGCTCGGCTTCTCCCAGGTCTTCGGCCTCGAACGCGCCCGCCGCTCCATGTAGTCCGCAAGACGTCGCTCCGCGTCGGACATGGTCTCCTGGTACTCGCGAAGTACACGCGTGATCCTCGTCCAGGCGTACAGCTTGAGCTCAGTCGCCGTCGGGAACTCGTGTAGTAGGCGGGAGAACTCGTCCTCAGGAATCGCGGAGGGGAGCGATCCGCCAACCACGATCTGCTCGCCGACCAGTTCATCGATGCGGCGGAAGATCGAAATGTTGCGCTCGGCGACAAACACGGCCCGCGAAAGCCTGACCGACTTCGAGATCCGTAGGTCATGCTTCAATCCGAGGACGTCCGCACGAATGATGCGGTACTCACCCTCGACCGCGCCGACGACGAAGGCCCGAACGTCCTCGTCCTCGTCCTCGTCGAAGGGAAGCAGGTCCATCGCCCTCACGGTGAACGTCCGGGACAATGTCACTTCACCCTCGGCACGCAACTTGTCATCGACCCAAGCGACGAGCCCCTGATCCGACTCGTAAGTAAGAACAACCTGGGTGCCGCGATCCTCGAAGGTGATCACTCGCTCGCCTCCAGGCCGGGGATCTTCTTCAGCGCGGCACCGAACTTGGGGTAGTTGGCCCTCACGCCGTCGTCGAGCTCGATGGTGATCTGCTGGGTGGCGAGCGGGTAGAGCACGTCGTGCTCGTACTCGTTCACCTCGACCAGCAACTTGCGCAGGCGGTCGGCCTCCCGCGGGTCGTTGGATCGCTCGGCCTGGGCGAGGCCCGCCTGAAGCTTGGCCTGGAACTCGCGCAGGTACTCGTTGAGCACTGTCGGGACGGTCGACGGTGTGTACCGGTGTATGTAGATCAGGGCGTTGAACGACCCCCTGGGACTGGAGAACAGCCAGTAGATCGGCCGCTTCCTGTACCGTTGGACGTGGTCCTTGTAGAAGGACTTCACGAAGTAGTCGCGAAGGTTCTTCACCCCGAGTGATTGGATGACAAACCGCAGGTTCTCCTCGAAGTGCTCCTCGCCGAACGCAGCGCGCAGGAACTGGCGGAATCGCTCGACGATGTCGTCCTCGAACCAGTCGCCATCCATGATCGGAATGACGTTGTCTTTGTCCGGCATGAACGTCGGCGTCGGGATCTTGGCAAGGTAGTCCTGCAACGTCGCACCCTGATCGGCAAGGACCGGCCCCGGCTCATCCAGGCTGTAGCGGCCGAACATGCAGCCAATGGCGAACGAGACTAGATCAACAACGTGCTCGCGTCCGGCCTCGCGCTCGGGGTCACCTGTGGTGCCGAACGCGTATTGCGCATTACCAAAGAGTGTGATACGAGAACGCTCCACCGACGACGAGCCGTGACTCGCCTCCCCCAGGGCCTCACCAACTGCGTCTTGGATGCGCTGCTCAATCGAGAGGAGGGCGGTAGTGCGCGTCTCACCTAGCGAACGGCAGCGCTCAACCCACGACGACAACCTGCCGTGCTCCAAGGCAACTGGGGGCGCAGCGAATCCCGGCGCGGTCTCCTTCGTGAGCCAGTCCTCTCTCGCAATCTCAATAGCGTCGATGACGTGGTGCCGAATCGGTTCATCGACCGTCGGAAGTGGAAGACGAGCGAAGTCACCGGCCTTGAAGTGATGGGTCGGGTTCAGGAGGTCCGCGAACTCCGACCCGTACTTGCTGTTGACGAGGGCCATCGCGGCGAACATTGACTCTCGTCCAGCGCGGGGATACGCGCATAGGCCGGTCGCGTCGAAGAGAAAGCCAGGCGGGTAGTACCGCAGAGCGAGGCCGCGACTCGTGATGGACGACCAGGAGACAGCTTCCTTGAAGACAAAGTCCAGGTTGAAGTTGTGTGCCCAGATACGGGAGCCACTCGGATGCAGGGCGGTCTGAAGCTCAGTCCCATCGTTGTACCAGTCGACAACGAACTCATCGTGGCCGTACCATCGTCTAGGGCCGCCGCCCTTGTTGTACGGGAACCAGCGCTTTCCACTCGACTTACCTTCTTCACGACTCGCCGCCGATCGATTCGTGGCAGACGCGGACACCTCCCACCAGAAGCGAAGGTACCGAGCGTTGTTCCCTGTCGCCATGCCCTCTCTGGGGTTGAGCACGTCTCCGAGGTAGGGCCCGGAGGCCAGTGCGGTGAGCCCGGCATCTGACATCCAATAACAAACCGGAGCTCCAGGGATTGCGAGAAAGTCGCTGAGTCTACGGCGGAATACCCTGCGGGAGACCGCGATTGCCTCGCGCAGGGCCACTTCCTTTGCTGCCTCATTCTCGCCGTCGACGAGACGGGCGAACCAACACTCGCCGCCTGGGTCGTGAAGCTTCAGGACGAAGGCCGCCGTCGAGGCCACTTCGCCGCTCAGGCTGTCGAAAGCGCCAGCGCCAAAGTGGAGCACCTGCTCAAGTTGATGGGCCGCCAAGAGCTTGCTGCGCAGCGAGGAGAAGGCCGGCCGGAAGAGCCAGTTCTGCTTGGCGATCATCGAAACGGTGCCACCCCGCACGGCAAGGGTCAACGCCCTCTGAATGAAGGTTGCGAAGAGATCAGCCTTCGCGTCGGCCATCTGACGCTGAATGAAGTCCTCCAGAACACCGACCATGTTTGATGAGCCCATGTACGGCGGGTTCGCAACCACGATGTGGTAGCGCTGACTCAGATACTCAGCCTGATCGACAACCCGGAGAGCCCGATCCAGCGTGTCTCCGAGCAACAGGCCGCCGTGGTCATCGAGGGTTTCGAGGTGTTGCCTCAGCGGGGCGACCAGCGAGGTTTCGGGTCGGATGAGCGAGCCGAGGGTGTCAGCTTCGGCGAACTGGTTCCAGAACGCTTCCTCGGCGTACTTGTCCCCGGCCTTCGTGACGAGGAAGTCCAGTTCGTCTGGCTTGAAGAAGATCGGTTCGATCACGCAGATGTTCGGCTCAGCCTGCTTGTTGAAGAACGTGCGCTGCCAGGCACGCGCCTTCATTGTGAGCGCGAACGCGGCCAACGCTCCGGCACGCGGGTCGATCTCGGTCCCATAGAGGTTGTGCGTGAGGATCAGACCGGGGATCTCGGAGGGCGCGTGGCCCTGCTCCGCGTAGATCGCGTAGAGCAGGTCGAAGGCGTAGGTCAGCATGTGCCCAGAGCCGCAGGCCGGGTCGATGATGGTCAGCTCTTCGGGCCGGGTGATCTTGAGGAAGTCGGTCTCCTCGTTGACCGGGGCGATGTAGTAGTCCATCTGGTCGACCAGGCGCGAGGCCGGGTGGCTGAGCATCCACAGGCGGCCGAGCGAGTTCTCGACGAGGTAGCGGACGATCCAGTGCGGAGTGAACAGCTGCGTGGCGGCGGGGATCTCGTCGGCGCCGGCCTTCTTGTTCCTCTTGAACCCGGCGAAGACCTCGTCCTTCCGCTCGGAGATGTAGAACTGGTAGAGCCAGCCGATGACCTCGACGTCCTGGCACACCTCCGGGGTCAGCACCCTGGCGGCGCGGGCGAGCACCGAGTCGTCAGCGAGGAGGTTCGCGGGGATGAGCAGCTCGGTGTAATCGCCCTCACGCTCGAACATGAACGGCATCGAGCGGTGCCAGTGGCGGCAGTACTCCGCTAGAAGCAGGCTGAACGCCTCACCGTGAGCGTCGGTGCTGCGACGCGTGCCATCCAGCAGCGCGGTAATCGCCTCAGCGGTCCGCTTGCCGACCACTTCCGAGTCGATAACGCCGCGCTTGGCGTCGGCGAGCACCTCAGGCTGCCCGCTCGTCTGCCCAGGATGAGGCGAGACGACGCCGACGCCGGTGTAGCCGTTGGCGTCCATGAAGCGCAGCGCGACGATCCTGTTGAACCATATGTACGCCACCTTGTCGGCCACCTTCGCGCGTCCGGCGGCGTCACCGCCTCCGGCCTTGATGGCACTCTCCAGCGCCCTAATGGCAGCAGGATCCTCGACTCGCTCACTCGATCCCGGAGAAAGCACAGCGGCCATGCGCGCACCGACCTCTTTGATCAGTTCGGTACGCGCCCACGTGGCGAACGACTTCAGCGGTCCGGTTTCCATCAGAGCGCTATCCGCTTTCCGTCGGCGAGGGCCTGGATGAGGGAGCCGCGCAGCGCGGCGAGGTAGGTGTCGACGTCGTCGGGGGTCTCCAACGGCCCGCTAACGCCATGCGGTCTGATCGACTTGATGGAGACCGTCTTCTTCACCGGCGCGGGCGACACGCTCGGGTTGACCTCGCTCGGTGCAAGTGCGAGCTGGTCAAGGATCGCCGGGTATCCGGTCTCCTCGAACCCGTTGGCCAGCTCGCGGATGACCGCAATCTGCGCCTCGGAGTTGACCCGTGAGATGAGTGAGTCGATGCGCGAGGTGGCGCTGGTCTGCGCTTCGTCTGTCGCGTCCGCGTAAATCGAGCTGACAAGCAGCGCATCGCGGCGCGCGGCGATCTCGGCCACCGCGCTTAACTTGTTGGCGCTGACGGCGTCGGCGATCTGACCGCGCAACGCATCGGCGGCCTGCTTGAGCTGGGTCATCTTGTTGCCGCGGAATACCTGTGGATCCTCGAGCCGGCGGGTGACCTCTCCGTCGCTGTCGTGGGGCAAGTAGGTCAGGTTGCTAGCGTTGTCTCTCAGTAGCTTCGCGGCGTCGTCGTAGATGGCGCGCTGGTTGCCGCTCAGGAACGCCTGGATCGGGTCGACGAGGTCGTCCTTCGCCTCCAGCAGTTCGTCGGCGAGTGCGAAGTCGGTCAAGTACCACTGGTCTGGCTTGCCGACGACGCCCTCCAGCAGGGTGATCTGTGCGTCGAGCTGGTCCACGAAGGAGTACTTCGATCCGCTGACGAGGGCCTTGAGCTCGTCGAGCTTGGCTCGCAACTTCTCGGCGCCGTAGTGCGCCAGTTCAAGCGGGTCTTTCGTCACAGACGGGTCGCTGAAGAAGTCGACGCAGAAGCTTCGGAAGGCGGCGACCTTGCGGGCGTCGAAGCTCTTGTGGGGCGCGACGACGATGTGCGGGTGCTTCTGCGTGTTGCGCAAGAAGGCGGGAACCTCGCTGCGCTTGAGCGTGTTGCCATCGACGGAGAGCGTCACCTTGGCTGCACCCACAAGATGGGCGACCACGACCTCGATGGAGGCAAGGTCCCAGCCGTACGGCTTCGTGTTGAACGAGTCCGCTAGTGCCTTGACCGTGACCTGCTCACTAAGCCGATCCCGGCGCAGTACATGGGAGAGCATCTCCTCGCCGGGGACGGCGAGCTTGGACAGCGCGGTCGCGTCGAACATGCCGCCCTGGTCGGGGTTGGCGGCGCCGACGACCTGCTGTTCGTTGTAGCTCACGCCACCGAGCAGGCTGAGCTGGGTGTAGGTGCGGGCGATCAGGTCCTGGAAGCCGTCAGTCACGCGAGCGAGCGGATCCTGCGACGACGAGGACACGTCTGCCGCGTTGATCACCAGTTGCGCGCTGCCGACGGCGCGCTTGAAGCGCTCGACGAGTTCCTTCTCGCGCTCGACGTTCTGCGCGGCCTTGGAGCGAAGGATGCGGTCCTCGTCGGCCGACAGGGAGCTGGTCTGCTTGCGCTTGGTGTACTTCTCGGTCTTGATCAGCAGCCGCAAGTCGGCGAGCACCCGGTCGTCGGGCTGCATGATCACGAGCAGCTCATCCTTGCCCGCACTGTGCATGCGGGTCTGCTCCGGCGAGTATGGGTACTCCGGGGTGATGAAGTGCAGCGAGAGCTCGCGCTGCTGGCCGAAGACCTGGTCGTCGAGCTTGTACCCGAAGGCGAAGTCCTGGCCCGTCTTCGCGTACTTCAGCTTGGAGGTCTTGATCACGTCGCTGGAGAGGATCTTGTTGAGCCGTGCGGAGAGCTCCGAAGCGTCGATGTCGACGGCCTTGATCTCCTTCTCCATGTCCTGCTCAAGATCGGTGAGGTACTCGTAGGTGTTGCCGTTGCGCTGGATGTAGGTCTGCGTCTCCAGTAGGGTCAGCGCCTCCTGCACCTGCCTAGCCAGCGCGGGCAGGTCGAGGTCGAAACGGTCGTAGACCAGCACGGTCAGGTTGCGGACGGTCGCGTGGAAGCCGTCGACGTACTTGACGAGGAACAGGGCCTTGAGGAGCCGGACGGCGAGCGCGTTGTCGAGATTGCGCTCGGCGACGTCGATCGAGCGCTGCGCCGCGGACTTCAACGACGAGCGGATGCCCGCGAACATGCCGTCGAACGTGGCGAGCTGGCCGACCCGCACGTCGCCGATGTCCTTGGCGACCTGCTGCACGACGCCGAGCATCGATCGCTCACCGACCGAGCTGTTGCGGCCCTCGAAGACGTTGTGGTCGGAGATGCCCTCGATCGCGGCCTGGAAGAGCGGGAACTGGTAGTTCACGAACGGGTAGGTGCCGACGAACTGGTCCTCGGTCGTGTAGTTCCGGTACGTCTTCGCGCCGTCGGGGAAGTCGAACAGCGTCTTGAAGTTGGCCGACTCGGCCGCGTACACGGCGCTCAGCGCGGCGGCACCGCCGTCGTTCTTCTCCAGGAGGCGCTTGCTGATGACCTCCTCGACGTCGGCGCTGGTGAGCTTCATGCGGGTGTTGAAGCGTGCCTGGATCTTCGAGAAGTCGTTGCCTTTCTGCCTGGTGCGGTCGCCGACGACCTTGTCCATGTCCTCCTGCGAGGTCACCATGATCCACGCACGGCCCTCGCACTTGGTGTTCAGCGACTCGGCGATGGTCTGGAGGTTGAGCATGAGGTGGGTGTTGTTCCCGATGAACTGGCCAACCTCGTCGACGAAGAAGTTCAGCCGGAAGTCCTTCTCCTGCTTGTCCAGCCAGGCCTTGACCTCGTCAGCGAAGTCCTCGATGGACACTGAGTACGTCGCCTGGTAGGTCGCGAGGATGTCGGGCGCGGTCGCCGCGTCGATGCCGGCCACGTGCGCGTACGCCTCGTTCACCTGCTTGCGGACCGTCGGCAGGCCGAAGCTGGGACGGCGCTCCTCCCAATCGCGACCGGAGATGGTCTTGAACGCGTCCTTGAACCCGTCGAGCTGGCCCTCCTCGTCGAGCTGGTGCTCGAACCGGGCGATGAAGCCCTGGTCGCCGAAGTAACCGCGGGACTCGTCGAAGACCTGCACGAAGACGCGAAGCAGTGCGTCCGCCTGGTCCTTGCTGATGAGCGGAGCCTTTTGGTCAATGTTGAACAGGAGGCTCTTCGCCCGAATCCGGTCGGCCTTGGCGATCAGTGCCGGCAGGAACGCGCCCTCGGCCTTCGCGCGGAACGTCTCAGACACCTCCTCGCGCGGGAAGTCCTGGCCCTCCACCTCGCCGAGCAAGTGGGCGAGCATCTTCAGCAGGTGGGACTTGCCGGAGCCGAAGAAGCCCGAGATCCACACGCCGTTGGCGTTGGTGTAATTGGTGTACGCCTCCAGGAGCTGCTCCAGGCCCTTGGCTGCCTCGTTCGTGAGGACGTACTCCTCAACCTCGGTGGCCAGGTTCCTTGCGTCGTCGGCCTTGACGACGCCCTCGATCGGACGTTGAACGTCCTTGGCAAAGATCTCGTGGAGCTGCATGGCGGTCACGGTTCCTGTTCCAGGATGTTCTTGGCGCGGTAGTACTGGTCGTCCGTCAGCCGACCAAACAGCACGAGGGATGACCCCAGCGTGTCGGACTGCTCATAGCGGCCGGGGAAGAACATGAGCATCGGCTTACCGGTCACCACGCTCTGCAGGTTGTTCAGCACGTTGTGCGACCGGATGTACGGGAAGACCTCGCCGATGCCGGTGAGGAAGACGATGTCGAACCCGCCATCGGCGATCTTCGCGGCGATCGCCGGTGCCAGGTGCTGCTGCGGGTTGAGCATCGAACGCAGCACCTCGGTGAACTCCGCCTTGTCAATGGTCGGCTCGACCTCGAGGACTTCGTCCCAATCGCCGCGCTCCTTGAGGATCTCCACCGACAGGTCGTAGAGGTTGACCTCGCGGACCTGGATGCCCTTCTCGGTCGCAAGCCGGCTCTTGATCCTCTTCTTCGCCTTCGCCACGTCGAGCGCATGCTCGGGTGGGTACGGGTAGATGAAGAACGGCACCTCGTTGCTCAATCCCTCCATGTTGAGGAACCTCTTACCGCTAAGCACCGCGAACAGGTGCTCCTCCTGCCGCGTGAGTTCGCCCAGCGTCATCGTGCACCACCCTGGGTTGTCGGGAAAAACCGCAGGTCACTCGGCTCATGGGCCTCGAACGCGTTGACGAGCCGCCCTGGGAGAACCGCGGGGACGATCTCGCCCTTGTCCGTGAGCAGCCCCGCCTCGACGAGCATGCGGAAGAGCACCGCGCGGAGCTTCTTCAGCGTCGACTCCTTCAGCTCGTCCAGCTCCGGGTGCCAGAGCGCCTTGCCGCGCACGAAGATGTTGAAGTCGTCGTGCGTCAGCGTCCGCGTCAGCAGCACGAAGCGCTCGCGCACGACCTCGTCGGCAAACTCGCCGATGAAGGCGTACCGGCGGCATGCGGCGGCCCACATCAGGTAGCCGCGCTCCGTCGCACTCGCATCAGCGAGCAGGTCGAGCTCCGCGTCCGTTAGCACCGCGAGCCGCTGCGCGACCTCTCGCGCCAGCCGGAAGCCCGACGACACGGTGCGGGCCTGGAGGAGGTTGTCCTTGCCAATGAGTTGTCGCACCACCGCCCAGTTGCCCGTCCCGTGGTAGAGCGGGAGAGCGACGAGAGCCTCGCGTGTCAGCAGGGCGCCGCTCGTGAAGGACAGCGCATAGCGGGAGGAGCCGGGCAGTTCGTTGCTCACAGACCCTCCTCTCCGGGAATCGGCAAGTTAATCAGGGTACGTATGCCCACCGACGCTTCGCGGGTGCGACGAACGTCGGGGTCATGGGCTCCCGTCCTCGCCAACGCGGGCGGGCTGCGCGGCCCCGCCGCTGCGCACCCACTCGTCGATTTCGCTGGCCTGGAACTTCCAAAGCCGACCGGCCCGGTGTGCGGGCATCGCCTTCTCCGCAATCCAGATGTAGACGGTGTCCTTCGTGATGCCCAGATGGGCAGCGATCTCCTCGGCAGACAGCCAGGGCTCAGCCACGTCAGCTCGACCTCCGGGATTGGTGCTCGCCCCGCGCGTACCGGCACCCTATCGGGCATCAGGCTCTGAGAGGGCCGATCAGGACCGGCGTAGATCGGTCAGGATCGGTGAGCTCGGAGACGGGCCGTTCGGCACCACCGTGTCTTCCGAGGCCGGACGGAACCGCTCGTCGAGCCAGCCGGGGACCTGAGCGCCGGCAGAGTCGGCGTAGCCAGCGCGTTGTTCGGCCGCGAGGGGGCCGGGATCGAGCGGCCCTCCCAGACCCAAGCCGCGAGTGGGAGCAGGCAGGGTCGAGTCGCCCCCGAGGGGACGATCGGGGGCGCCCAGCCAGCCGCCGACGCGTATCGACTAACCTCCGCTGCTGAGTGACGATGAGTAGGAGGTAAGCCACGCCACGTGGCTCCTTGCGTGGTAGGCCTGTTGACGCTACCCTTCTGGCTAAGCCACTCGGAGTGGCTCAAGATCAAGGAGGTAAGTGATGGACCTGAGTGATGTCTACCTCGTGCCGGTCGAGATTCGGTTCGCCGGCCAAGTGACGGCGCTGCTCGAGCAGCTGCGGGCAAGAGCGGCTGGTGCCGCCGAGCCGTCGGCCCCGGCCGCCGGTCGGGGCAGGCGCCTTCGCTCCCGCCCCGGAACGGTGTGGGACGGCGACCTGTACCGGGCATTCGTCGAGGCGCCACAGACGTCGTACTCGCGCATCCGGTCGTTCATGGATGTCCTCGCCGACCGCCGCGGCGAGTGGGTCGCCATCACGGAAGCGTCCGCAGCCGCGGGGCTGAGCGTGACGGAGCTGCGCGCGGCGCTGGGCAAGTTCACCAAGTGGATGCAGACTGTCGGTGGCACCGACGCTTGGCCGTTCGGCTGGGTCGACGATCAGGTCGAGTTCCAGTACCAGATGACCGACGACCAGGCCGATGCGTGGCAAGCCGTCTCGCGCCCGCCCCGCTGACGATGGCTCTCGGCCTCGCAAGTCCGCATTTGGTCCGCAACTGGCCGAGAACTGGCCCTAATCGACGAGAATGGTCGGGAGGCGTCGCCGCAGGTCAGCCCGGCTCTCGGCCCTCTGACCAGCCAACCGAATCCCCGCCACAAGCGACTTTTAATCCGCGGGTTGTGGGTTCGATCCCCACGGGGCCCACCAGGGCGTTTGTGCAGGTCAGTGGCTTGCAGTGGCGTCTAGCGGCGGCTCCGATCGCAGATCGATCAGGCCGCTGGTCCGCATCTACGCACTCCGGTCCGCGCCCCCCGGGACAGCGCCCTCGCAGGCCTCGGTCCAGGCCTCCCGGCTGTCGCGGCGAGCGCTGCTGGCGGAGCTCGAAGACGGGGCGGAGGAGAGGGGGTGCCCGTCGTCGGAGGGAACGGGCTTGGTGGAGCCGACCTACGGGGCGAAGTGCTTCCGAACCTGAGCCGCCTGGTCTCCCGAGAGCTGCCAGCGCGTGTACGGGACGCTCTGCCACCCTTGCTGCCTGAGCCACCGGCGAATGCTCGTCGCGCTGATGCCCAGCTCTCGCGCACGTTCGGCCGGCGTGGCGGTCTGGTTCATCTCGACGATACGGCGACCCGCGGCGCCGTCGTTCTCCCCGCGATCATGACCTGGCTGCGTGCTCGACATCCCGGTCGTCTGGCGCGAGGTCGATCGCGATCTGCTCGCCGATCCGGACGAACCCGAGGCGCTCGCCCACGCGCACTGAAGCGAGGTTGTCCTGCCGGCAGCGCCACTGCGGCACCAGCCCGAGTCCGATCGCGTGCACGGCGGCCGCCGTGGCGGCGCGAGCTCCGAGACCCCTGCCTCGCGATCCGGCAGCGACTGCCACACCGATGTGAGCGAGCCCGCCGCCCCAGACCTCATACCCAGCCGCGCCCGCCGGCTCTCCGTCCTCGCCGAGGGTGACCCAGCGCGTGTCCATGTCGAGCAGCCCGCTCTCGTCCCGCTCCGCGACAGAGCACTTCGACATGACGACCTCCACGTCAGCCGTGGAAGCAGTCCGCGCGGCGTCTGCCGCGACAGGAGCGATGGTCCCGTGGTCGGCGAACGCCAGCGACGCCACCCCGAGCAGGCTCGGCGCCAACGGTTCCAACGCCCCGAGCAGCGAGCCGACCTGGAGCAACTGTCCGGGCCCAAGGGACCGCAACCGGGCCAGCGCGCGCTCGGGCGCCGCCACGGCAACGGTCTGGCCGAACCGGACGACCACCGCCGCCGCCAGGTCCGACCTGTCGACGAAGACCGGCCCAGACTCCCGGAAGGCGGCGGGGGCCACTCCGAACCGCTCAGCCCACACGCGGCGCACGACCGTCTCGGTCGAGGACGCGAGACGACTCGGCACCCGCCGAGTCTGCCATCCGATCGCCAAGGTCAACCGTCACCGGTGACCGAGCTCTTGGGATCGTCACGACCTACGTCACGCGCGGCGAGGCGCGCCGCCGGCTACCCCTTGATCCCGTCGAGCGTGATGCTGAACCACTCGCGGACCCACGACGTCGGCAGCACCCACGCGGCGCTCGGTGCAGCCAACCCCTCGGCGTCGAGCCCCACGCGCTCGGCCACCCTGAGCGCCCGGTACATGTGATAGCCCTCGCTGACGACGATCGCCGAGGTACCCAGCCCGTTCTCGGCGAGGACCTCCTTGGAGAACGTGAGGTTCTCCAGCGTCGACGTCGAGCGGTCCTCCACCAGGATGCGGTCCTCGGCGACGCCCCGGTCCACCAGGACGCGCCGCATGGCCTCCGCCTCGCTGACCAGCTCGTCGGGCCCCTGACCGCCGGAGACCACGACCTGCACGGACGGATGTGCCAGGAGGTAGTCCGCGGCGGTGTCGACCCGACGCAGGAGGGCCACGCTCGGCCGGTCGCCCTCGACCCGGCAGCCGAGCACGATCAGCGTCGCGGGCTCCTCGGGCTCGGCCCGCATCGCACCCACCATGCGCGCGGAGAGCACCCCGCACCACACGACACCCAGACCGACGACGACGGCCACGACACCCACCGCGAGCCTCCCCGACCGCCGCGCCAGCAGGGCGGACACGACCCGGGAGACCCGCCCCCATGCCAGGGCGACGACGGCCAGCAGGACGCTGACCGCCATGCCGACGGCGTTCCCCACGTTGAGGATCCCGGCGATGGTCAAGGGCTGCAGGAAGACCCAGAAGCCGTAGACCGCGACGAGCACGAGCGCCACGCGAACCACGCCACGCAGCGTGAGCGTCCTCACCGATCACTCCTTGGGTCGCACGACGGTCGAGAACGTACCAGCGCCCCGCGGGGCGCCGGGCCCGCCCGGCGGGCTCGAAACGCTACAACCCGCCCCCGCCCTGTCGATCATCCTGGCGAACCCCAAGTCCCTCGCCATGGAGCAACGCCATGCTCGACCCTCGCCGGTCCCTGCAAGCCCGCCTGATCGCCTCCTTCGCCGTCGTCTCGCTGCTGATCCTCGCCCTCGGCGGTGCAGGGTTGCTCGCGATGCGCGGGCTCGCCCAGAGCGCCGACGACGTCTACACGCAGGGTGCCGAACCGGCCAGCGCCGTCCGCGCGATCGAGGTCGCGTACTGGACGGGGCAGGCGGCGAAGGCGCGCAGCCTCATGGAGGGCACTGCCACGGAGGCCATCGCCGCGCTCGACGCCGAGTACGCGGCCCAGGAGGACCTCATGGTCAGCGAGCTCGACAGGGCGCTCGCGATGCCGCTGTCGGCCGAGGCGCGCGCCGCCCTCGAGGAGTTCGGGGCCGTGAACGCGGAGCGCCAGAGCGTCGTCGGCGAGATCAACGCCGCGATGGGGCGCGGCGACTTCGCTGCCGGGACCGCGCTCATCGAGGATCTCGAGGTGCTGGAGAACCAGACCGTCACGCTCCTCGCCCAGGCGTCGGAGACGACCTCCACGTACGCCGGCACCGTCGTCGACGACGCCCACGACACCTACCGGACGGCGTCGACCGTCACCATCGCCGCCGCGCTGGCGATCGTCGTGGCCTCGATGGCCGTCGGCTTCCTGGTCGCGCGCCGGGTCGGCGGACCGCTGCGGCGGTTCGTCGGCGTCCTCGACGCGATGGCCGAGGGCGACCTGTCCGCGCGGGCCGACGTCCGCGGCAAGGACGAGATCGCACAGATGGGCGAGGCCCTGAACCGGTCGCTCGAGGCGGTCGCCCGCGTGGTGCGGACCGTCGCCGGCTCCGCCGACCGGCTCGGCGCCGCAGCCCGCGGGCTGCGTGCCTCCACGGGCACCATCGCGACGACGCTGACCGAGGCGTCGGCACGGGCGGGGAACGTCGCGGGGGCGGCTGAGCAGGTCAGCCAGAACGTCAGCACCGTGTCCGTGGGCGCGCAGCAGATGGGCTCCTCCATCCAGGAGATCGCCCGCAACGCGGCCGAGGCCGCGACGGTCGCCGCCCAGGCCACCTCGCGCGCCGACGCGACGAACGCCCAGATCGCGCGGCTCGGCGAGTCGAGCCAGGAGATCGGCAACGTCGTCAAGACGATCAGCACCATCGCCGAGCAGACCAACCTCCTCGCCCTCAACGCGACCATCGAGGCCGCCCGGGCCGGCGAGGCGGGCAAGGGCTTCGCCGTCGTCGCCGGGGAGGTCAAGGACCTCGCCCAGGAGACCGCCAAGGCCACTGACGACATCTCCCGCCGCGTCGAGGCGATCCAGGCCGACAGCGCCGCCGCCGTCGCCGCCATTGCGGAGATCAGCACCGTCATCGCGCAGATCAACGACTACCAGTCGACCATCGCGAGCGCGGTCGAGGAGCAGAGCGCCACGACCGAGGCGATGAGCCGGCACGTGGCGGAGGCTGCGGACACCTCCGGCGACATCGCATCGAGCATCATCACCGTGGCCGACGCGACGGAGGAGTCCAGCAGCGACGCCCACGAGCTGGAGGAGTCCGCCCGCGAGCTCGCCCTCATGAGCGACGAGCTCCAGGCAGCGATCAGCCACTTCACCGCAGCGTAGGGACACCGGTCGGCGCGGGAGTACGAGGCCGCGCTCAGCATCCCTCTCCGGCGCCCGCCCTCCTGCGTCACCGAGGAGGTCAGTACATCGGGAACGACGGGCCCCGGCACCCGTCGGGCGGCGGCCCCTGCGCGGTCGGCGGCCCCGCGCAGACGATCGCGGACAGCGGTCCCTCGCCGCCGGCGTTCAGGGCGCTCACCCGGAGCCAGACGTACTCGTTGCGGATCGCCTCGGTGTAGTGGAGCTTCGTCGGCTCGTTGTACTCGGGCTCGATGAAGACGTACTCGTACCCGGAGAGCTCGACGGTCGTCATGCCGCTCGCCACGTCGTACGACGCCGCGGGCGAGAAAGCACCGTCCGCCGAGGTCGTCCGATAGACGCGGTAGCCGGTCGCGTCCGGCACGAGGTCCCAGACCAGCACCACCTCGCCGGAGCCGCCTCCCTCGTTGGCGTACACGCCGGTCGGGGCCGTGGTCGGCGCGGGCGGAGGCGGGGGCGGAGGCGGGGGCGGCGGGGGCGTGGTCTCCTCGCCCTCCGGCTCGGGGGCGGGGGGCGGCGTCGTCGGCTCCTCAGTGGGCGTCGCGGACGGCGTCGGGGTCTCGGTGGGAGTGAGCGTCTCGGTCGGCGTCTCGGACGGCGACGGCTCCCACGTGGGCGAGGGCGTCCACGTCGGCGTCGGGTCCGTGACCACGACGTCGACCGGCGGCAGCTCCCGCGTCAGCCGGTCCACGCCGAACGCGCCGGCGCCCACGACCGCGACAGCAACGAGTGCGAGCGCCGACGCGCCGGCCACCCGGCGACGCCGCACGTCCCGCACGTACCGGTCGCGCAGCTCGCGGGAGTACGGCCGGTCGAGCTCGGCTGCGATGCCCTCCTCCTGGGCGATACCCCGCACGACGGCGGAGAGGTCCTCAGTCATCGCCGGCTCCCCTCGCTCGTCACGGGCGCCGTCACGGGCGCGTCCGACTCGTCGTCGACCTCGTCGACCGTTCCCAGCAGCCCGTTCAGGTGGTGCACTCCCTCGCTCAGGTACCGCTTCACCGCGCCGTCGCTGATCGACAGCCGCTCCGCGATGTCGGCGATGGTCAGGTCGTCGTAGAAGCGCAGGACGACGCACGCGCGCTGCCGGGGCGACAACGACCCCAGCGCGGCACGGGCGTCCAGGCGGGCGGCGACGTCGTCGGGCCGCTCCTCCGCGGCGCGCGCGAGCCGGGGCGTGGCGAGCAGCAGCCGACGCCGCGAGCGCGCCCGGTCCAGGTAGATCGTCGCGATCGCCCGACGCACGTACGCGTCGGCGGCGTTCACCGACGGGAACACCCGCGGCCGCGCGAACGTCCGCACGACGGCGTCGTGCACCAGGTCCTCGGCCGCCGCGCGATCGCCCGTGAGGAGCGTCGCGTAGCCGATCAGGGCCGGCCGCCGCTCCCGCACCAGCTCGTCGACGAGCTCACGCCACCCGCCCATCGGATGCCTCCCCCAACGGACACACCGCGATCATCTCGCTAGATGAACTCCGCGGGAGGGCGAAACGTTGGGGCTCCGGCCCGGTGGATCGGGTCGGGTCAGCGGTAGGCCTCGGCCTGGGTGCGCTCGCTCGCGACGCGCACCCCGTGGTGGTACGCCAGGTGCCCGCCCAGCCAGCCCGACACCCCCAGGAGCGCGAGGGCGACGACGCTCAGGGCGATGCCCGCGCCGCTCGCGTCGTCGGTTCCCTGCCCGCCGCGCAGCACCAGGTTGACGAGGAACAGCACGAGCACCGCGGAGTTGAGCGCCATGTGCAGCAGGCCGGTGCGGAACGCCTTGGTCCCGCGCGGGATGACCGACAGGTCGAGCAGGCCCAGCAGCGCGGCGACGACAGCGCCCACGCACCCGATGACGATCAGCCAGTAGGCCCCCGTGGCGAAGGCCTCGGGCTCCTCCCCGAACGCCGCGACCAGGTCGAACACGAAGCTCGCCAGCCAGGCGCCGATCGGGATGGTCACCGCGATGGGGTGGAACGGGTGCCCGTAGGGCCCCGCGAGGATCGTGCGCGGGCGCTTGGCGCGCTCGAGCGCCCCCACCCACGGCGCCTGGTCCGGTGTCGACGACGTGCTCATGGTGGCCCCCTCCCACGAC
>JAEZBT010000486.1 GCA_023426865.1 Actinomycetes bacterium | reverse complement strand
CGCCGAGACCTGCGGCGCGACGACCGGCGGCTACTACTACGACGATCCGAAGAACCCCTCGAAGGTCGTGCTCTGCCCGGCGTCGTGCACCGACGTGCGTGGCGCGACGCTCGACGCCAAGGTCGAGATCGTCTTCGGCTGCATCAAGACCGCGAAGTGAGGAGCGTGCGATGAAGCTGAGTCTCTGCGTCCGCTCCTCGATGCCGCGCGTCGGCGCGGTGGAGCCCCTTCCTCCGAACGACGAGCTCGTCATCGATCCGGCGCTGGCGCGCGTCGACGCGAGCACGCGCACGACCGCCCCGTCCAGCGGCTGGCTGCACATCCGGCTGCCCCGAGCCAACGCCCCCAGGTCTGCATCATGAAGTACCTCTCCTCGCTCCGAGTCTCGTTCGCGCGCGGAGTCCTCCCGGGGCTCGCGCTGGCTGCCGCCACGAGCGCGTTCGCGGCGTGCAGCGCCGGCGGCGACCTCGACCTCGGCGCCCCGACGCCCGATGCGTCGACGCCCGAGACGTCCGCCACCCCCACCGACGACGCCGGCACCGACGCCCCCGTGACGAAGCCGCCCACGCTCTGCGGCAACAAGAAGGTCGATCCGGGCGAGGAGTGCGACGACGGCAACACCGCGAACAACGACGGCTGCTCGTCGGCGTGCAAGGTCGAGTCGGCGGGCCCGAACGACGTCTGCGGCGGCGCGGCCATCCAGCTCGCCAAGCAAGACGCGTCCACGCTCTACACCGGCTCCGTCACGGGCACGACGACGGGTCTCTACAATCACTACTCCTCCGCGTGCGGCGGCGGCTCCGGGCCGGACGCCGTGTACCGGATCGATCCGCCGATGACCGGCCGCGCGACGGTCCGCATCACCGCGAGCTTCTCGGCGATCCTCGCTGCCCGTACCGGATGCACCGACGCCAAGAGCGAGCTCGGCTGCGCCGACGACTCGCTCGGCACGGGGAGCGGGACCACCCTCGCCTTCCCGGTGTTCCAGGGAGCTCCGGCCTTCGTCTTCGTCGACGGCTACGGCGGCTCCGGCGGCGACTTCTCGCTCGACGTCGAGGTCCAGACGGCGGTGTGCGGGAACGGCAAGGCCGAGTACCCGGAGACCTGCGACGATGGCAACACGAACGACGGCGACGGCTGCTCGTCGAGCTGCATGCTCGACGACACCTCGTCCACGTCCGCGTGCCCCGGGATGGGCTACCGGCTCTCGGCGACCCCGTCGAACGCGGGGCTCGTGAGCTTCGCCGGCGACACCTCGACGATGTCCAATAGCGGAGGCAACGCCACCGATTGCACCTCGAACGGCTCGGGCCCGAACGCGACCTACGCGATCACGCCGACCGTCACCGGAAACCTCTCGCTCTCGCTGCTCGCCAACTATCCCGAAGCGCTGATCCATGTCCGCCGCGAGTGCTCCGACTCGAAGACGCTGGCCGACTGCAGCGGAACGACCGACGCGCTCGTCCCCGTGAAGACGAGCATCCCCGTGTTCGCCGAGGAGACCGTCTACGTCTTCGTCGACAGCGGCGACTCGAAGGCGAGCGGCCTCTACACCCTCGACGCGATGCTCTCGGTCGCGGCGTGCGGCAACGGCCTGCTCGACCCGGGCGAGGAGTGCGACGACGGCAACAAGACCGACGCCGACGGTTGCTCCTCGACCTGCACGGTCGAGCGCGATGACGACACGACGTACGCGTGTCCGGAGGGCGAGCCGCTCCGTCTGGAGGGCGCAGCGCCAGGGCCGCGCTCCCTCTCCGTCACCGGCACGACCGCGCCGCCGGCAGGCCAGGCCGCCGTGAGCCAGTCGACGTCGTGCGGGTCGAGCAGCAACACCGTCCCCGACTACATCTACAAGGTCACGAGCGACATCGACGGCTGGGCGACCGTACGCGCGAAGGGCGTGTTCAACCTCGCCGTCGGCGCCAAGACCACGTGCAACGCGTCGGCGAACCTCGCGTGCGCGAAGGCGGCGGGCGGAACCGAGGAAGAGGTCCTCACGTTCGCGATGGACAAGGAGAAGCCCTACTTCATCGTGGTCGATGGCGCGGCCGCCGGACAGCAGGGGTTCTTCAAGCTCGACATCGCGGTGGTCCCGTCGGTCTGCGGGAACTCGGTGATCGAAGGCGGCGAGACGTGTGACGACGGCGCGACCGCCGGCGGCGACGGCTGCTCGGCGACGTGCATCCTCGAGACGGACAAGGCGCGCGACAAGTGCGCGACGGCGCAGCCGCTCCCGAAGCTCCCGCTCACGGCGTCGCCGCCCCCGCCGCCCGAAGATACGTGGACGCAGAACCCGGACGGCACCTACGAGGTCGCGATCGCCTCGGGCACGACCGGGCTCGTCCACGACATCAGCCTCTCGGGCTGCACGAGCCAGGGGCCCGACGCGTTCTTCGCGGTCGAGGCTCCGGCCAGCGGGGTGCTCACCGCGACGATCACCTCCGCCACGTTCCGGAGCACCATCGGCGCACGTAGTGCCTGTCCGAGCCAGGGCACCCAGCTCGCCTGCGACGCGACGCAGAGCGACGGCGGCCAGGAGATCTCTTTCGGCGTCGTCGAGGGCAGCAAGTACTACCTCATCGTCGACGGCCAGAACGTCACCGGCCGCCTCAACTACGGGCGCTTCACGATGAACGTGAAGGTCCGTCCGACGGGCTGCGGCGACACCATCGTGAGCCCGCCCGAGCAGTGCGACGACGGCAACACCGCCGACGGCGACGGCTGCTCGTCGAGCTGCACGGTCGAGACGCTCGCAGGCGCCAACATGTGCCCGGGTCACGCCGTCACGCTGAGCGGCACGGGGAACGCGCCGCGCCGCGCGATGGTCACCGTCGACACGACCGGCATGCCGAGCAAGACCGGGAGCATTTGCGGCGGGAGCGGGCCCGAGAGCGTCCTCGTGATCACGCCGGACATCGACGGACAGATCGCGATCAAGAGCACCGGGTTCGCCGACCGCGTCCTCTACGCACGAACCGCGTGCGGAGACCCCGCGACCGAGGTGGCGAAGAAGGACTGCGGGTCGACGAACCTCCGGAGCATCAGCGGCCTGGTCCAGAAGAACACCCCCTATTACGTCTACGTCGACGGCGTGAACGGCGCCGCGGGCGTGACGACGCTCGACATCACGGTGACGCCATGAGCAGCACGCGTTCGACGGTCCTTCGCTTCATCGGAGCCGCGCTCGTCACGTCGCTCCTCTCCATCGCGGCGTGTTCGGCCGACGGCGGGAACAGCGCCATCCCCGATGCGGACGGCGGCGCGACGCCGGTACAGGAGGCGGGCACGCCCGAGACCGAGGCCGGCTCCGACGCAGGGCCGGACGCGCCGGTCGCGGACGGGACGTGCGGCAACTTCAAGGTCGAGTCGGGCGAGGAGTGCGACGACGGCAACACGGTCAGCGCCGACGGCTGCAGCGCATCGTGCAAGCTCGAGTCCGCGTTCGAAGGCGATACCTGCCCTGGCAAGACGATCACCCTCCAGTCGAACGGTGCGCTCCTCACGGGGAGCGCGACCGGGTCCACGAAGGACGCCTACAGCCACTACGGGAGCGCGTGCGGCGGCGGCTCGGGCAAGGACGTCGTCTACACGTTCACGCCGGCGTCGTCCGGCAAGGCGATCATCACGCTCACGGCGGACTACCCGGCGATCATGTCGGCGCGGTCGACGTGCACCGTCGCCACGAGCGAGTCCAAGTGCGCGGACATCTCGGCGCCCGCCGGCGGCAGCACGACGATGGAGGTCCCGGTCTTCCAGAACACGCCCGTCTTCCTCTTCGTCGACGGCTACGGAGGAAGCGCCGGCTCGTTCACGCTCGACGTCCAGGTCTCGCAGGCCGTGTGCGGCAACGGTATCGCCGAGCTCCCCGAGACCTGTGATGACGGCAACACGACGAGCGGCGACGGCTGCTCGTCCACGTGCACCTTCGAGACGGGCGGCGTCCTCTCGCAGTGCCCGGGGCAGCCGTTCGAGCTCTCCGGGCCGGCAGGCACATCCCGGAAGATCGGCTTCGCGGGCAACACGGCGACGCAGGGCGAGAAGACGCAAGGGATCGCCGGCTGCTTCTTCGGCGGCGGCAGGAACACGATCTACGCCGTGAAGTCGGACATCGACGGCTCGGCGAAGGCCTCGCTCCTCACGTCCTACCCCACTGCCGCGCTGCATGCGCGCTCCGACTGCGGGAACACGAGCTACCAGCTCGGCTGCGGGGTCACCGTCGCGCCCGGCACGGCGGACGTCCAGTTCCCCGTCCGCGCTGGCGTGTGGTTCTACCTGATCGTCGACGCCGATGAGGACGGCGGGCCGTATTCGGTCTCGGTCGAGGTCACGCCGGCGGAGTGCGGGCACCACGTGCTCGATGCGAACGAGGAGTGCGACGACGGCAACTCGGCGGCCGGCGACGGCTGCACCGCGGACTGCAAGCGCGAAGCCCTCGCGAACGTCGACACCTGCCCGGGCCATCCCCTCACGCTCGTCGCGCAGCCGGACGGCTCGCGCACCGGGCTCGTCTCCGGCACGACGGCGAACCTCGCCCACAACGTGCTGATGTGCCAGAGCATCTCGAGCTCGGGCGCGACCGCGCGCGACGCCGTCTTCGCCGTGACCCCCGACATCGACGGGGCGCTCGAGCTCCGCGTCAGCGGGCCGTTCAACTCGGTCGTCTCCGTCCTCGACAAGTGCACGGGGACGATCGGAGAACGGAGCGCCGTCCAGGCGTGCAGCTACGAGGGGTGGGTCCCGCCGCTCAGCGAGGACGAGCCCTGGGTCACGCGCGGCGTCGGCAGCGGTCCGAAGACGACCCGCGCTCCGGTGCTCGCCAACAAGACGTATTACGTCGTCGTCGACGGCTACGGGAACACCGACGCCGCGTCCTCGGGTCCGTTCGAGCTCCAGCTGAAGGTGACGCCTGCCGTGTGCGGCAACGGCATCCTCGAGGGCGCCGAGACGTGCGACGACGGCGGCACCGACGACAACGACGGCTGCTCGGCGACGTGCACCCTCGAGCCGGTCGGCACGCGCAACACCTGTGCCTCCGCCGAGGAGGTGCAGCTCGAGGCGAAGCCCGGCAACGTCTGGCAAGCCTCGCTCGCGAGCGGGAACACGAACCTCACGAAGACACACAACTTCGGTTCGTCGAGCGCCTCGTCGGGCATCTGCTGGGCCCGCGGACGCGACGCCTACTTCAAGGTGACCGCGCCCGCAGGGGGCGTGCTCTCGGCCACCGCCAAGAGCAGCGCGTTCGACGTGATCCTGGGCATGCAGAAGGACACGTGCTCGGCGGCGAGCCCGGAAGATGCTTGCGCCAACACCGGTCCGAAGGGCACCGACGAATCGTTCACGACGGCGGTGAACACCGGCGACGTCGTCTACTTCGTCGTCGACTCACCGCTCCTGCCCGTGAACGGATGCGAGAAGGATCCGATCTCGGGCACGTTCGCGGCGGACTGCGCGAAGCTCGAGGAGTACGGCCGGTTCACGTTCGACGTGTCCATCACGCCGTCGACCTGCGGCGACGGCTTCTTCGTCCCGAGCCCGGACGAGGAGTGCGACGACGGCACCAACAAGAGCGGCGCCGGCTGCAGCGCGCCCTGCAAGCTCGAGCCCGTCGGCCACGTCGACGTGTGCC
>JAEZBT010000449.1 GCA_023426865.1 Actinomycetes bacterium | reverse complement strand
GCCTCAGGCCTGCGGGCGGACCTGAGCCCGGCGCTGCCGCTCGAGGGCCTGGGTCCGCCGTCGTGACTCTGGCGGTCGGCGCCCCACGGGATGCCCGCGCGGCGGGCGCCGCCGATCAGGTGCGCATCGGGTCGTCGGCGCCCGGCGGCTCCGTCTCCGCGGGTGCGCCCAGGGTGCGCCGGTAGTAGGCCCACGGGAACCGGTACTCGGTGCAGCGCTGCCAACCCGCGGCCTCGAGCTCTCGGCCGTGGGCCTTGGAGGCGAACACGCGCCGGTGCTCCCACTGGACATCCGACTTGGCGAGGAGGTGCATGGCGACCCCGGAGCCGACGACGTACCACCCGTACCTGCCCGCGCGGTCGAGAAGGCGCATCTCGTTGAACGCGGTGACCGGGCGCAGCTCCATGGTGCGCACGCCCTGGGGCGCGCCTCGGTGAGCGTCAAGGCTGACTTGACGTCCAGAGGACGGCGGTCAGGCGGGCGCGAGCAGGCTGACCAGCCCGCCGCGCAGGTGAGCGCGGAACCTCGGGTCGTCGTACGCCTCGGTGGCGTGGCCGAGCGAGGTGTACCAGGTGCGCCCGGCGCCGTACGGGCCGTGCCAGGCGACCGGGTGCGGGTCGCCCATCGTGCCGCCGACGTAGCTCGCCTCATCCACGGTCAGCAGCACCGTGCGGTCGGCGGGGGAGCGGTCGAAGTTGTACCACTCGTCGGCGTGCGTCCAGCTGGGCGGCAGGTCGCGCGTGGAGGGGTGGTCGGCGTCGGCCACCCGAACGGTGCCCGTGGTGAGCTCCGGGTGGTCGGCGAACCGCGCGCCCGCGATCGCGGGGAACTCGTCCCAGCCGGGCTCGGCGAACGTCGCCGAGTGGATGCCGGCCCACGCCCCGCCCGCGGCGAGCCAGGTGGCGAACTCGCGCCGCTCCCGGCGGCCCAGCACGGGACCCGACGTCGAGAGCCACACGACCAGCGAGCGACCGGCGAGATCGCGGTGGGTCGCCGGGTCCTCGGAGTGCTCCACCTCGTGCCCCTCGGCGGCCAGGAGCTCGCGCACGACGTCGACCGCGTGGGGGATCGAGTCGTGGCGGTAGTCGGTGGTGCGCGTGAACACGAGGACGCTCATGGCGGCCATCCTGCCGGGGAGGCGGGATCGACCGCGCGATGGCCACATCGTGAACGCTCTTCTCGCCGTGTGAACAGTTGTCATGGACCAAGTGATCAAAGTCATGGCATGTGTGGCTTTTTCCGGCATGACCGGTCTAGCGTCCCCACGACAGGGCGCTACCAGCGCCGTTCGCCCTCGCGGAGGTTGCTCATGCAGCACACCCGGCGTCCCATCAGACGCCTCGTCCCCACCACGGCAGTCACAGCGCTCGCTCTGGCTGCCGTTCTCATGCCGGCGGCCGCCCAGGCCGCCGACGTCGTCCCGATCGCGGAGGTGCAGGGCACCGGCGACGCGACAGGACTGCCGGACACGACGGCCGTCACCATCGAGGGCATCGTCACGGCCGACCACCGGACCGGCGGTTACCGAGGCATCTACGTGCAGACCGAGGGCTCCGGCGGTGCCACCGACGCCACCCCGGGCGCCTCCGACGGCATCTTCGTCTTCCTCTCGAACCGTTCCCTGACGCTCGCCATCGGCGACAAGGTCCAGATCACAGGGCGCCCGAGCGAGTACTTCGGGCTCACCCAGATCAACGCCAGCCGCTCGGGTGACACCGTCACCGTCGTCTCCTCCGGCAACGCGCTGCCCGAGCCCGTCGCGCTCCCCGACACCGTCGTCGGCGCGGACCGCGAGCAGTACGAGGGCATGCTGGTCCGGCCGACCGGCGACTACTTCGTCGCCTCGTTCCACGAGGCCGACCGGTACGGCTCGCTGTGGCTCGCCCCGGGCGACATGGCCGTGAAGAGCACCGAGGCCGCGCGCCCGGGCCCGGACGCCGACGCCATCGCCGCCGCGAACGCGGCCGCGAGGATCGTGCTCGACGACGCCAAGAGCAACCAGACGACGTCGACGCTGAAGCAGCCGTACCTGCCCGCGGGCGACCCGGTGCGCACGGGCGACAAGGTCGAGTTCGGCGACCTGGCCTACGTGCTGCACTACGGCTACGACCTGTGGCGCCTCCAGCCGCAGACGCCGCTCGACTCGACCACGTCGGACGCGCTCGAGCCGACGTTCGCCGACACCAACCCGCGTCCGGCCGCACCGGACGAGGTCGGCGGTGACCTGCAGGTGGCCTCCTTCAACGTCCTGAACTACTTCACGACGCTCACCACGGAGGACTCCGACGCGCGTGGCGCCCGGAGCCCGGAGCAGTTCGCGGCCCAGAAGGGCAAGATCGTCGCGGCCATCACGGCGCTGGGCGCCGAGGTCGTCGCCCTGCAGGAGATCGAGAACTCCACGCACTTCGGCCCCGGTACCCCGGACGTCGCGGTCGCGGACCTCGTGGCGGGACTCAACGAGGCGGCCGGGACGGACGTGTGGGCCTACGTGCCGACGCCCGCCGCGCTGCTGGACCCCGCGGTCCAGCCGGGCACCGACGTCATCATGAACGCGATCATCTACCGGACCGACGCCGTCACCCCCGTGGGCGACAGCCAGGCGCTGGTGGACGCCGTGTTCGACAACGCGCGCGAGCCGATCGCCCAGACCTTCGCGCCGGTCGGCGACGGTGCGCCGTTCGCCGTCGTCGCGAACCACTTCAAGTCCAAGACCCCGCCGGAGGGCGAGGACGAGGACCCGGCCGACGGCCAGGGCTGGTTCAACGCCGAGCGCGTCGCCCAGGCGCAGGCGCTCGCGGGCTTCGTGGCGAGCATCGGGGACGCGGGCACCGGCGATGTCGTCGTGCTCGGTGACCTGAACTCCTACAGCCAGGAGGACCCGGTCGTCACCCTGACCGACGCCGGCCTCGTGGACCTCGTCGTCGCCAAGGCGCCGGGCCAGTACAGCTACACGTACGACGGCGAGCTCGGCTCGCTCGACCACGCGCTCGGCACCAGCACCTTCGCCGCGCGCGTGACCGGCGCGGACGTGTGGGACATCAACGCCGACGAGTGGTCCGGCCTGCAGTACTACGGCGCCGCGCCCGAGCTCGGCACCGTCTACCGCGCCTCCGACCACGACCCGACGATCGTCGGCATCACGGCCACCGCGGCCCCGGTGACGATCGACCTGCTCGGGATCAACGACTTCCACGGTCGTCTCGAGGCGTCGTCGCCGTCCGCCGGTGCCGCCGTCCTCGCCGGCGCCGTGGACTCGTTCCGTGCGGCCAACCCGAACACGGTGTTCGTGGCGGCCGGCGACAACATCGGCGCGACGACGTTCACGTCGTTCATCCAGAAGGACGTGCCGACGATCGACGCCCTCAACGCGATGGGCCTGGACGTCTCCGCGTTCGGCAACCACGAGTTCGACCAGGGCCGTGCGGACGTCGACGACCGGGTGCTCGACCTCGTCGACTTCCCGTACGTCTCGGCGAACATCTACGACCGTTCGACCGGCGAGCCGGCGTACGACGAGTACTCGGTCGAGGAGCGCGGGGGCGTGCGGGTCGGCTTCGTCGGGGCGATGACCGAGCTCCTGCCGGAGCTGGTCAGCCCGGCCGGCATCGCCACGCTCGAGGTCCGGGACCTCGTGACCGAGGTGAACCGCGTGGCCGCCGACCTGTCGGACGGCGACGAGGCGAACGGCGAGGCGGACGTCGTCGTCGTGCTCATGCACGACGGTCCCGACACGGCCGCGATCGAGGACACGACGGGCGACACCGCGTTCGCCGACATCGTCCGCGGTCTGAGCGACGAGGTGGACGCGGTCTTCACCGGCCACACCCACCAGAAGTTCGCGCACCTCCTGCCGGGTGACGTGCCGCTCCCCGTGGTCGGCTCCGGCCAGTACGGCGAGAACCTCGCGCACGTGCAGCTCACGGTCGACCCGGGGACGGGCGACGTGACCGCCGCCACGGCTGAGGTCCTGCCGCTGTTCAACGCCTACCCGCCGAACGCCGAGGTGGCGCAGATCGTCGCCGACGCCGTCGCGGTGGCCAAGGTCGAGGGCGCGGTCCGGCTGGGCGACATCACGGCCAGCCTCAACCGGGCCCGCCAGGCGGGCGGCGGCGAGAACCGGGGTGGCGAGTCCACGCTGAGCAACCTCGTCGCGGACGTGCAGCTCTGGGCGACCCAGGGGCAGAGCACGCAGATCGCCTTCATGAACCCGGGCGGGCTGCGGGCGAACCTGACCTACGCCTCCTCGGGCGAGGGTGACCCCGACGGCAACGTCACGTACGCGGAGGCGGCCGGCGTCCAGCCGTTCGCCAACACGCTCACGGCGCTCGACCTCACTGGCGAGCAGGTGGTCCAGGTCCTCGAGCAGCAGTGGCAGCCGGCCGGCGCGAGCCGCCCGTTCCTGAAGCTGGGCATCGCGGGGCTCACCTACACCTACGACCCCACGGCAGCGGCCGGCTCGCGGATCACGCAGGTGTGGGTGGGCGACGAGCCGCTCGACCCGAGCGCCACCTACCGCGTCGCGGCGAACTCGTTCCTCGCGGCCGGCGGTGACAACTTCGGGGCCCTCGCGCTCGGCACGAACCGCGCCGACACGGGCAAGGTCGACCTGGCAGCCTTCGTCGACTACTTCGCCGAGTTCACGCCCATCACCCCGGACCTGGCCCAGCGCGCCGTCGGCGTGCAGGTCACCCCGGCGCCCGAGGGCGGGTTCCTGCCCGGCGACTCCGTCACCGTGAACCTGTCGTCGCTGCTGTTCAGCGCCGGCGAGCCACAGGGTGACGCGCCGACGGCCGTCCTGACCATCGGCGGGACGCAGGTGGCCTCGGCCGCCATCGACCCGGCGATCGTCGACACGACCGACGAGGTCGGCCGCGCGTCGGCGACGTTCGCCATCCCCGAGGGCGCCGAGGCCGGCGACCTCGAGGTGGTCGTCACGGTGCCGAGCACGGGGACGACGACGTCGTTCACGGTGCCGGTCGCCGAGGTGGCCGGCCCGGCCTGCGTCGTGTCCTACGACGCGATCCGGGTGTGGCCGGGTCTGCTGCTCGGTGCCGTCGAGGTGACGAACACCGGGACCGACCCCGTCGGTCCGTGGTCGCTCACCTGGTCGTACACCAAGGGTGAGAAGGCCGGCATCGGCATCGGGGCGACGATCCGCCAGCGTGGCGCGAACGTGACCGCGACGGGCACGATCTTCAACCGGGTCCTCGACCCGGAGGAGTCGACGACCTTCGCGTTCATCGGCACCGCCGCGCGCGGCACCGTGGCGCCGACCGCGTTCCAGCTGAACGGGGTCGACTGCACGGTGGAGTGACCGAGTGACCAAGTGACCGAGTGATCGAGTGATCGAATGACCGAGTGACCAAGTGATCGAATGACCGGTGACCCGGTGACAGGACCCGGGTCGCCGAGGCGGTGACGGTGTGGGGGTCGGCCTGCGGGCCGGCCCCCCCAC
>JAEZBT010000397.1 GCA_023426865.1 Actinomycetes bacterium | reverse complement strand
GTGAGGCCCAGGGCAGCGGGCATGCCGGCCGCGAACGTGAACACGTCGCCGCCGGGGGCGCCGGTGGTGGTCACGCCGGTCTGGTGGACCGCGTTGACGGTGGTCGCGAGCGAGGTCGCCACGGCGTTCCACGCGTCGGCGGCGCCGGCGAGGAGCCCGCCGTCGGCCGACGGGGCGAGCGACTCGAGCACCGACGACATGCGGCCGCCGTCGAGCGTCAGGGACGTGCCTGTGCTCGACCACACGAGCCGGACGGGGTCGCCGCCGGGGGGTGTGGCGATCGCAGTGCCCATGGTGTGTGAGCCCTGCACCGTGATCGCGTTCGCGCGGTCCCCGCGGACGAGCGCGTTGCCGCCGACCATGACGTCGACGGTGCCGTCCTCGCACAGGCGCGCCTGGGCGCCGACGAGGCCGGAGAGGCTGGTGATGAGCTGGTCGCGCTGGTCCATCAGCTCGGAGGCGGAGCCGCCCGAGACGAGGATGGAGCGGATCTGCTCGTTGAGGTGGGCGACGGACGACGCCGTCGTGTTGACCTCGGTGGCGAGCGTGTCGGCGGTCGTGCGGGCCTGACCCCACTGCGTCTGCACGGCGCGGTAGCCGTCGGCGATCTGGAGCGCGACGTTGCCCGCGTTGCCGACGACGACCTTGCGCGCGGCGGCGTCCTGCGGCGCGTTCGCGACGTCCTGCCAGCTGGACCAGAACGTCGACAGCGTGGCTGACAGCCCGGTGTCGGTCGGTTCGGTGAGCGTCGACTCGAGCTGCCCGAGCGCGGCCGCGCGGGCCGCGGTGTACGACGCCGTCCCGGTCTCCGCGCGGAGGCGCGCGTCGAGGTAGATGTCGCCCAGGCGCTCGATGCCGATGACGCGGACGCCGGTGCCGGCGCCGATCTGCGAGGAGAACATGGTGGGCGCGGTGAGCGCCTGGATCGACTGCATGTCGACCCGCTGGCGCGTGTAGCCCTTGGTGTTCGCGTTCGCGATGTTCTGGCCGGAGACGTCGAGCGCCTGCCGCTGAGCCATCAGCGACGAGAGGGCCGTGGAGAGGCCGGAGAAGGAGCTCACGGCGTTACAGCGCCCGGTCCAGGAGGCTGGCGCCGCTCATCGCCGCGGTCGTGGCGCCCCGGTCGTCGTAGGTCTGCACGCTCTCCTGGAGGCTCATGAGGGTCTCCTGCGCGGCGCGGCTCGACGTGGCGAGCAGCTCCCGGTTGCCCTCGGCCAGCTCGTTGACCTGCTCGGTGAGCTCCACGAACGCGTGGTGGTGCTCGGTGAGCAGCTCGCGCCAGGGAGACGGCGAGTGCGCGGCGATGGTCAGGAGGTTGCTGCCCTCGGCAACGCCGACCTCACGTGCCGCGACGTCGGCCTCGATGGTGCGGCCGAGCTCGGCGGTGCGGATCTGCTCCAGCACGCTCTCGACCTCACGCGTCGCGTGGCCGAGCCACTGCGTCTTGCCGCTGGTGAGGATGAGCTGCTCCTCCTCGAGCTTGAACAGGAGCAGCTCCAGGAGCTGTCGCTCGCGCCACAGCACCCCGGAGAAGTCGTTCAGACTCATGGCGGGCCCCTCGCATCGATGTCGTCCTACCCAGTGCCGATCGGCAGCCCCCGCCGGATTGTTACGAGTTCCAGGGTGCCCGACCAAGGAACTGCAGGCGACACGCCGGGCCCGACACGCCAGTGACGAGTGTGATGCTCGTCACGGAACTAACCGTGAGGGCGTCGCAATGTCCAGAAATGCCGCCCGCGCGAATCGGGCATTGCCCCGCAGGAACGGGCGCACCGGGGGGATTCGCGCGGCGTCCCCCGGGCGGGTGAAGAACTTCAAGCCCGCAGGTCACGACGACGAAACACCTCTCGTGAGCCCGCAGACCTCCCCCACTGACGCTCTGGTCGTCGAGCACCTCCCGCTCGTCGGCTACCACGTGAACGCCATGCTCGGCCGCGTGCCGGCCAGCGTCTCTCGCGCCGAGCTCGCCTCCGCCGGCGCCCTCGCCCTGGTGCAGGCCGCCCGGGCCTACGACCCCGAGACCGGGGTGCCGTTCGAGCGGTACGCCGCCCTGCGGATCCGGGGCGCGCTCGTCGACGAGCTGCGCGGTATGGACTGGTTGACGCGCGGTGCGCGACGCCGGGCCCGCCAGCTGGCGACGGTCAGCGACGAGCTCACCTCGCACCTGGGCCGCATCCCGACGCGCGCCGAGCTCGCCACCGCGCTGGGCGTCGGCGAGGAGGAGGTCGAGGCCGCCCGTGGCGACGCCGAGGCCAAGCTCCTGTCGATCGACGGCTTCGACACGACCGTCGCCGACCTGGTCGTCGACTCCGGCCCCGGCCCCGAGGCGAACGTGCTCGCGAACGAGCAGCTGCGCTACCTCAGCGCGGGCGTCGCGAGCCTGCCCGAGCGGCTGCGCTACGTCATCGAGCAGCTGTTCTTCGAGGACCGTCCCGTCGTGGAGCTCGCCGAGGAGCTGGGCGTCACCCAGTCCCGCATCTCCCAGCTGCGCACCGAGGCGCTCACCCTCCTGCGCGACGGCATGAACGCGAGCCTCGACCCCGAGCTGGTCCCGCAGGCCGCGCGTCCGGACGGCGTCGCCGAGCGCCGCCGTCGCGCGTACTTCGCGACCGTGGCCGCCAAGGCCGCGAGCAACGGCACCGCCGCGGTGGTGCCG
>JAEZBT010000325.1 GCA_023426865.1 Actinomycetes bacterium | reverse complement strand
GCTGCCCCCCGAGCCCTCTGTCGTCGCCGGCGTGTCGTCCGTGGACGAGCCTGCCGCGCGCAGGGACCGTGGCGACGACGCCGCTCGTCGTCACGTCCCGGTCGGGCGGTCCCGGCGTCGCCGTCGCCGCCTCGTGGCGCTCGCCGTCGGCGCGGTCGTGCTCGTCCTGCTCGCGGGCGCCTACGTCGGCGCGCTCTGGCTGTGGTCCGACCGCGTCCCGCCGGGTACGACCGTCGCCGGAGTCGACATCGGCGGGATGTCCGCGGACACCGCCGTCGACACCCTGGACACCGAGCTGCGCGCGGCCACCACCGACCCCCTCGAGGTGGCGGCGGGCGACCTGCGCACCACGCTCGAGCCTGCGTCGGCAGGGCTGACGTTCGACGCGCTCGCCACCGTCGAGTCGACGACCGGCTTCGGCCTGGAGCCGTCGCGACTGTGGGCGCAGCTCTTCGGCGCCGGCGCGGTCGAGCCGGTCAGCGACGTCGACACGACTGCGCTGGAGCGCGCCCTCGGCGACGTCGTCGGCTCGCTGTCCGTGCCGCCCGTCGACGGCGGCATCCAGTTCGTCGAGGGGGCGCCGCAGCCGTCGGCCTCCACCGAGGGGGTGACGCTCGACGTGCCGGCCGCCGTCGACCTGCTGGCCACGTCGTGGCTGACCCAGGCCCGACCCATCGAGCTGCCCACCGAGGTGGACCCACCCGCGGTCGACGACGCCGACGTCCAGGAGGCCCTCACGAACCTCGCCGAGCCGCTGCGGTCCGCCCCGGTCCGCGTCCAGGCGGAAGGGCAGGTTGCCGAGCTGCCCGTCGACGTCCTGACCTCGGCCGCGTCGTTCGTGCCGGAGGACGGCGAGCTCGCCCTGGTCATGAACGGACCGGTGCTCGTCGAGGCCGTCGTGGCGCGCACGACGGACCTGCTCACGGCGGCCGAGGAGCCCACGTTCGCGTTCGACGCGAACGGCCCGGTCATCGTCCCGGGCGCCCCGGGCACCGCCCTCGACCCCGACGACGTCGCCGCCTCGGTCGCGCAGGCTGCCACCTCCGACGGCGACCGGACCGCCGCCGTCGCGCTGGTGGAGTCCGACCCGAGCGAGTCGGTGGCCGAGATGGAGGCACTGGGCGTCACGCAGATCGTCAGCGAGTTCAGCACGCCGCTGACCAGCGAGCCCCGGCGCACGCAGAACATCGCCAACGGCGCGTCGAAGATCAACGGGATGCTCATCCGGCCGGGTGAGGAGTTCAACCTCGCCGAGGCCCTCGGGCCGCTCGACGCGGCACACGGGTACGTGCAGGCCGGTGCGATCGTCAGCGGCGAGCACACGGACGCGTGGGGCGGTGGCCTCTCGCAGATGTCGACGACCACCTACAACGCCGCCTTCTTCGCGGGCTACGAGCTCGTCGAGCACCAGGCGCACAGCGAGTACTTCCGGCGGTATCCCGAGGGCCGCGAGGCGACGATCTTCACCCCGCAGATCAACATGCGGTGGCGGAACAACACCCCGTACGGGGCGCTGCTGCAGTCATGGGTGGCGGACGGGCGCGTGTGGGTGCGCGTGTGGAGCACGCCGTACTTCACGGTCGAGACCACGACGAGCGGCCGGTCGAACGTCGTGTCGCCCACGACGGTGTACTCCCAGTCGCCGACGTGCTCGGGCCAGTCGGCGGGCAACCCGGGCTTCACGGTGACGGTGACCCGGACCGTCTTCCTGGACGGCGTCCAGCAGAACCACGAGTCGTGGACCACGCGCTACAAGCCGCAGAACGCGATCGTCTGCGGGGCCCCGCCCGGCTGATCGGCCCGTCAGCCAGCTGCCGGGCCGGTCTGCTAGAGCTTCGCCTCGAAGGCGGTGAGCACCGCGTCGGCCTCGGCCATGCTCGCGACGAACTCGGTCGCCTGGTGGTCGTCGGACTCCCGGACCAGCCGCTTGGCCTGCATCGCGACGACCGCCTTGGGCACGACGAGCACCGACTTGCGGCAGCCGCCCGCGGTGCCGAAGACGATCAAGCCCTTGGCCTTCTCCTGGATCTCGGGAGCCTGGGCGGGGAAGTCGCTCAGGTCACCGAGCAGGGTCCAGCCGCCCGCCGGCGCCTGCGCGACGGCGGCCCGCAGCCGTGCCTCCCAGGCGGCCCAGCCGGGCATGTCGAACACCCCGTGGAGTGCGAAGACCAGCCGCTTGCCCTGCCAGCTCAACTCGTGCGTTGCCGCCACGACGACCTCCCTGCCAGCACCGGACGGGTCGCTCCCGCCGGGGCCACGCGCCGGTCGGCACGCTCGCGGCGCGGGCACTTCCTTGATCGGCTCGATCGGGACGCGTGTGAGGGGTCGGTCTAGGGCCGGTCGGTGCGCGGTCGGCGCGGCCGGGCCGGCGGGACGACCTTGCCGATGGCGATCTCGGGTGCCGTCACGCGGACGTCGCCCGTGCGGGTGCGCACCAGGACGCCGTCGGGCCCGGTCTCGAGCAGGTCGCCCAGCACGTCGCCGAACTTGCCGTCGGCCAGCCGTCGGCGGACGACGACGCGCACCCCGAGGGGCCAGGTCCTCCACAGGGCCTCGTCCACCGCCGTCCCTCCGTCCCGCGCGTCGGCACAGCACAGGTGCGCGGCCGTCCGTGGGGGATACTAGGACGCGACCCACCCGGCAGCCGGAGGACCACCCGTGACCTACGTGATCGCCCAGCCCTGTGTCGACGTCAAGGACAAGGCGTGCGTCGAGGAGTGCCCCGTCGACTGCATCTACGAGGGCAAGCGCTCGCTGTACATCCACCCCGACGAGTGCGTCGACTGCGGCGCCTGCGAGCCGGTCTGCCCCGTGGAGGCCATCTACTACGAGGACGACGTGCCCGAGCAGTGGAGCGAGTACTACAAGGTCAACGTCGAGTTCTTCGACGTCCTCGGCTCGCCCGGCGGTGCGGCGAAGCTGGGTGAGATCGACCGGGACCACCCGATCGTCGCGGCGCTGCCGCCGCAGGCCGGCACGGCCTGAGCCCTCCCGTGGGCTTCCGCACGGCCGCCCTGCCGGACTTCCCCTGGGACACCCTCGCCCCGTACAAGCAACGGGCCCGGTCCCATCCCGAGGGCATCGTCGACCTCTCGGTGGGCACCCCTGTCGATCCGACGCCCGGGGCCGTCCGTGCGGCGCTCGCCGCCGCCGCCGACGCACCCGGCTACCCGACGACGCACGGCACCCCGGAGCTGCGCGAGGCCGCGGCCGCGTGGCTCGCC
>JAEZBT010000303.1 GCA_023426865.1 Actinomycetes bacterium | reverse complement strand
GCCTCGACCGCCTCACGCAGCCGACGCCCCCGCCGCCCGCGACCCAGGAGCCGGTCATCCCGAGCCCCGACGCGACGGACGACGTGACGGACGACGAGACGGACGACGCCGTGACGGACGACGCCGTGCTCGGCGACCCGATCACCGAGCCCGGCCTGCCGACCTACTACGAGATGCCCGACGGGCTGCTCGAGCGGACCGGCCCCGGCTGGCTCGTGACCTCGCACCGTCCGATGCGCGGCGACCCCGGCGACTTCCAGGCCTCGCACGAGAACCTGGGCGCCGCGATGTTCCTCGTCGCACCCGACGGGACGCACTTCCTGGTCGGGAAGTTCGACGCCGACGCCAACGTGTACCCGGTCGCCTGGGCCGCCGGCAGCCCGACGGTCGACGTCATCGTCGACACGCTGACGGCCGGGTACATGGAGCAGCGCCCGGAGCAGGACCTCATGCCCGCGACGTACGACCTGCGCACGCGGGCGTTCACCGAACGCGAGGGCGACGCCATGTGGCCGCCCGACACCTCGGCGGACATCCCGCGCAGTCCGTCCGGGCGCGGCGTGAGCACCGAGCTCGACGAGGTGTTCACGCTCCGGGCCGAGGACGGCTCGGGGACGGTCCTGGACTACGGCGTCGCCGGGAAGGTCTGCTCCCCCGTCGGTTGGCTGGGCGACGCTTCCTTCCTCGCGATGTGCGTCGACTCCTCGGCGCGGACCGACGGCGGGATCGACGACGGCGCGACCCTGCGCGAGTACGCGCCGGTGCTCGTCCAGGTCGACCTCGACGGCGCCCGGGTGGGCGCGGTGACCGAGCGGGGCGCCGTCGGCGCGGACGACCCGCTGCCGAGCCTCGGGAACGGCGTGCTCGTCCGGGACGGCGTCCTGGCGTTCGCGTCCGACGAGGGCAGCCCCTACGGGTGCTTCACCGGCGCCGACCTCTGGACCGCCGACGGGCTCCAGTCCCTGCAGCGACCCGAGGGCGGACAGAACATCTTCACCGTGCGGGCCGCGGGCGGCGTCGTCTACGTCGAGGCCGCGACCGGCTGCCAGGGCGAGGGCGGCGCGGCGACGCTCACCGCGCACGACCTGGCTGCGGGCACGTCCCGGGTCCTCGAGACGGCCCCGGCCGACTGGGCGGAGGGCCAGGCGGGCCGCGTGATGCAGGGCCTGGTGGCCTGGGTGGTGGCGGAGTAACCCAGGCCGCGGAGGCCGGCCGCGGAGGGGCGGCCGGCCCGGCCCCTTTCCCGGAGACTTCCGCTCATCTAGCGAGCGGAAGTCTCCGGGCGGAGGCTTCCGCTCATCTTGCGAGCGTGCAGCGGGGGCCGCAGGGGCGGGCGCGCCACGTCGAGTCGCGTGCCGCGAGCGCGGCGTCGACCTGCGCAGCCGTCGCGCACGGGCTCACCGCGACGTGCCGCCACCGGTACCTGAGCGTGAGGTCGCCGCGGGTCAGCAGGACCGCGTTGTCGCGCCAGGTGTCCGCGTCGGTCCGCCCGCCTGGGTGGCCGAGCCAGCCGTCGAGCTCGACGCGCAACCCGAGTCCCTCGTAGACGCAGTCGGCGCGGATCCACAGGCCACCGACGACCTCGCGGTGCTGGAGCGCGGCGCGCGGCAGGCCGTGCCGCTGCTCCACGTCGCGGTGGTACCGCCGCTCGAGCGGGGACTCGATCCCGGCGGACACCTCGGCGACGAGCTCCAGCAGCAGGGCCCGGCCGGTGAACGGACCGCGCCCGACGGCGGCCCTCGCCACCGCCCGCGGGCTGACGTCCGCGCGAGCGGCCGCGCAGAGCCAGCCGACGGCGTCGTCGACCGTGCGCGCGGTCGACACGAGGTCGAGGACGGTGTCGGCGCCGAGGGTGTGCAGCGGCCGCCCGCCGACGGACGGCATCGTCACCCGGCGGTGGATGACGATCCCCGCGGAGGGTGTCACGCGCCGCGACTCCGGGACGGTCACGTCGAGGACGCGCGGCTGGCGGGTGGTGAAGCCGAGCAGGCGCGCGGCCGAGTCGTGGCTCAGCGCCGCACGGTCGCCCGCGTACGCGAGGGCGGCGGAGGCGCGCGTCGTCCAGGGCACCGGCCCCGAGAAGGTGGCGAAGACCCCTCGATGCAGCCGCTGCCAGGCACCGGAGGTCGTCTGCCGGGTGATCCACGCGTCGTCGGCGCCGGAGGCCCGCAGCTGCGCGCGCGTGAGGACGCCGTCGTGGGGCGCCGCGAGCGCGGCGACGAGCTCCCTGGACAGACGCACGCTCCGAGCATCGGCGCCCAACGTCCTGGCCGGGCGCCCGCCCCCACCGCCTGTGGACGCCGCAGCCCCCGCCCCGCCTGTGGACCACGCGCCCCGCACGCGCCCGCACGCGGCGGTCAGAACCTTCCGGCCGGAGACTCCCGCTCAGTGGGCGACCAGAACCCTCCGGCCGCAGACTCCCGCTCAGTGGGCGACCAGAACCCTCCGGCCGGAGACTTGCGCGGGCACGAGAAAGGCCCGGCCCCTCCCGAAGGAGAGGCCGGGCCCCGGGTCGAGCACGCTCAGCGTGTGGAGCGAGTCACCCGCCGAGCGTCAGCCCGGCGCCGCGCCGTGTCCGACGACAGCGTCAGCGCTCCACCTCGCCGCGGATGAACTTCTCGAGCCGCTCGCGGCCCTCGGTGTCCTCCAGCTGGATCGGCGGGGACTTCATGAAGTAGGTCGCGGCGGCGTGGATCGGGCCACCGACGCCGCGGTCCTTGGCGATCTTCGCCGCGCGCAGCGCGTCGATGATGATGCCGGCCGAGTTCGGGGAGTCCCAGACCTCGAGCTTGTACTCCAGGTTCAGGGGCACCTCGCCGAACGCGCGGCCCTCGAGGCGGACGTACGCCCACTTGCGGTCGTCGAGCCACGCGACGTAGTCCGACGGGCCGATGTGGACGTTGCGGTCCTCCTTCTTGCCGGCCAGCGG
>JAEZBT010000264.1 GCA_023426865.1 Actinomycetes bacterium | reverse complement strand
TCGCGGAGCCGGGCCCTCGTCGGTCAACCGGTCAGGTCACCGGTGGTGCCAGCCGCCCGGTGACGTGACGCGCACCGTGACCGTGTCGGACGACGCCTCCACGGCGTCGTTGCCCACGTAGGTCACCGTGAGCTGGTGGTTGCCCACCGCCAGCCCGCGCACGAGCGACACGGCGATCCCGGTGCGGCCGAGCGTGAGGACCTCCGCACTCCCGACGACGCGGTCGCCCTCACGGACCTCGATGACGCCCGTCGGCGGCGGGCCGTCGCTGCGGATGACCGCGGACACCGGCACCGGCAGCCCGCGCAGGATCGACCGCGGGGCGACGGCGTCGATGCGCGAGGCGGCCTTCGGCGCCGCGACGGTGAGGTCGACCACCTGCGCGCGCGGCGTGCCCACGTTGTCGTTGTGGGTGTGCAGCACGAGCAGGTCGGTGTCGGCGACGTCCGCCCGGCGGTGCACCGTCACGTCGGAGCCGGGGGCACCGACGTACCAGAACGCGCTCGCCGCGAGGGCCGGGTCGGCCTCGAACCACACCGGCGGGTCGTACGGGTCGACGGTGAAGGGCTCCACCGCGTCGACGAACCCGCCGGACGTCCCCTCGTACGGGGAGAACATCGCGACCGCGAACGTCGGCGTCTCGCCGGCGTCCACGCCGCGGGCCGCCAGCGACATCGGCACGACCATGACGTTGCTGTCGAACACCGAGCTGTCGAGCGGCAGGTCGATGCCGTTCGCCGTCCAGATGTCGACGGCGCGGCCGGTGTTCAGGTCGTACGTCTCGACGGTGGTCAGGTCCATGTCGGCGGCGTACTTCCACACGTACGTCTCGTAGTCGTACACGCCGTCGCCGTCGACGTCGGTGTCGATCACCGGGACGATGACGCCGCCGAGCGTGGCCCACTCGCCGTAGGTGGAGATGCCGAGGGCCATGACGCCGTCGGCCGCGTCGCCACCGGCGGCCGCGAGCTGCGGTGCCGTCGACGTGAACCCGATGTGCTGCACGTCGGCGGCGCCGAGCGCCGTCGGCGGCGTGGCGGCGTCGCCCACCTCGAGCTGCGGGCTCGAGGCCACGAGCCCGAACGGCGCCATCAGCGAGTACCAGCCGCCGGAGGCCACGCCGCGACCCTCGACGCCGAGCGGCGCGGCCGTCTGGTCCGGCGTCATGGCGACGGCCGGCGAGGTCAGCTCGCTGACCGGCCGCGGCGCCGCCTGGACGGGCACCCGGAGCTCGGGCCCGCTGCGCGGGGTGAGGACGAGACGACCGGAGATGGACGTCACGTAGTCACGCGGCACGCCGCCGAGGTAGTTGTCGACCTGCGTCGGGTCGATGTCCCGGCTGAGCGTGGCCGGGTCGACCTTCAGCGTGACCTTCACCGTCGCCGTGCGGCCGGGCCGCACCGTGACGCTGCGCGGGCTCACGGAGACGGTCGAGCCGCCCGCGGTCGTCGACTGGTCGAACGACGTGGCGAACGTCTGCGGCCGGCTGCCCGTGTTGGTCACGGTCACGGTGCGGGTGAGCGTCACCGGCGAGGCGCCGACGTCGACCAGCCCGAACGTGACGGAGACCAGCCCCGGGTTCTCGGTGTCGTAGGCCAGCGCCGTGGCGTTCACGGCGTCGAAGGCGTCCACGCGGCCGGAGCCGACCCGCTCGGGGCCGTAGACCGGGCCGGTCTGGCCCAGCTGGCTGTAGACGTCGTGGGTCGCGGTGTTCATGACCGCGGCCTTGATCTGCTGCGGCGACCAGTCGGGGTGCGCCTGGGCGACCAGGGCGGCGATGCCCGCCACGTGCGGGGAGGACATCGACGTGCCGGAGTAGGTCACCCGGCCGCTGCCCGTGCCGGACGCCGCGGAGCTGATGAGCGTGCCGGGCGCGGCGACGTCGGGCTTCACGACGCCCAGCGACCCGTGCACGCCGCGCGACGACCCGCTGTTGAGCGTGTCGCCGAGGGCCGGGTCGGTCACGAACGCCGCGTTGGCGAGCGACGGCCCGAGGTGCACGACCACCGGCGCCTCGGCCGTCGATGCCTCGATCGCCGGGAGCAGCGCGTTGGTCGCCGCCGCGGTCAGCTGCGCGCCGGGGATGCCGGCGTTGCCCGCGATGCCGGCCGTGAAGACCGGGAGCTCGGTGCCGATGAGGACGCCGACGGCGCCCGCCTCCTCGGCGTTGCCCCAGCGGTCGGCGCTGCCGCACGCGCGCGACGCGTCGTCGTCGTCCCAGTAGAGCCAGACGATCGTGCCGGCGACCTGGTCCGCGTAGGCCAGGAGCGGGTTGGTGGTGGTGCCGTCGTCGTTGCGCACCGTGCAGCCGTCCACCGTCGCGCCCGGGTACGAGACCGGCGCCGTGACGTCGTCGGTGCCCGTGTAGCTCTGGGAGTTCTGCGCGGCGTGCGTGCCGACCAGGGAGGCGTCGGGGGCCTCGGTGACCTCGATCGCGTCGAACGTCTGCGTCGAGGCGACGGAGTTGGCGACGGTCAGCGCCGTGGCGGCGTTGCCGGGCGAGCCACCGACGTCGGTCACGTCGCCGCCGTTGCCGGACGACGTGACGGTCAGCACGCCGAGCGCCGAGAGCTCGTCCACGAACAGGCTCTCCGGGTCGTCCGCGGGGCTGAGGTCCGAGCCGAGCGACATGTTGACGATGTCGAGGTGGTCGGAGAAGTCGCCGTCGCCGTTCGGGTCGGCGGCCCAGTCGAGCGCCTGCACCACGAGCCCGGTGCTGCCGCCGACGTCGCCGAACACCTTCAGCGCGTAGATGCCGGCCTCGGGCGCGGTGCCCGGCCCGATCTGCCAGTCGCTGATGTCCGTGAGCGAGGAGTAGTCGCCGCGGAAGGTCGTGCCGTCGGCGGTCGTGCCGAAGCCCGCGGCCGTGCCGGACACGTGCGAGCCGTGGCCGCCGCCCGCGGTGTGCGGGGCGTCGATCGGGTTCTCGTCCGGCTGAGGGACGAGCTGGGCCTCGGTGTCGCCACCGGCGTCGTACAGCGGGCCGGCGAAGTCGTAGCCGCCGAGGAACTTGGTCTCGTCGAACAGCCCGGCGGGGACGGGGCCGGAGCCGTCGGCGCCGTACGCCTCCGCGTACGCCTCGGGCGTGCCGGGCCCGCCGAACGTCGCGTGCGTGTAGTCCAGACCGGTGTCGATGACGCCGATCCGCACGCCCTCGCCGGTCACGCCGGCCGACGTCCAGGTCTCGACCGCGCGCGTGAACACGTCGATGCCCTTGTTGTCGACGGTCTTGGGCACCACGAGGTTGATCGCGGTGACGGCCGGGTCCTCCGCTAGGGCCGCGATCTCCTCGGCGTCACCGGTCACGACGACGCCGGACACCACGTTCGCGGTGACGGCGAGCTTCGCGGGGGTCTCGGCGTCGGCGGGCTCGCCGGCGTCGGCCGGGACGACGTCGGCGGCCACCTGCTCCACCTCGGCCACGGCGGCCGTCACGTCGGCCGCGTCGCCGCCTGCCTCGGCCGTCTCGATGCCCGACGGCGCCTCGAGCTGGACGAACGCGGTCACGATCCCCTCGGCCTCGCGCAGGGCGCGGCTGACGCGGTCCGTGGCACGGCCGTCGTCGCGTGGGAGGTCGGTGTCACCCGCCGTCGGCAGCGCGCCGGCCAGCTGGGGTGACGGGGACGTGGGGACGGCCGGGCCGTCGTCGTCCGGGGGTGCGGCGAATGCGGCCCCCATGCTCAGCGGCACCGCCAGTGCGGCGGCCGCTGCAGCGGCGACGACTCGGAGCTGTCTGGTTCGTGGCATGAGGCACTCTCCTGGTTCAGCGAGTCAGGCGACCTTCGATCGGCTGCCTGGCCGTGAGCGGGGGCCTCAGCGGCAGGACGGCGTGGCCGCACCATAGACCCGGGTGAAGTTCCGGGTGAAGTGCTCGGCCACGCCGACCTGCGGTTTCGTGCTCAGTCCGTGCTCCCGCGCTCGGTGCGCTCGGTGCGCTCGGTGCGCTCGGTGCCGCCCGTCAGGCGGGGCCGACGTCCCCGGAGCCGTCGATGTCCTCCGACAACCGCGGGTCGCCGGTGTAGCGCACGTCGCCCGAGCCCTGGATCGAGACGTCGAGGGTCTGCTCGGCGTGCACCCGCGCGTCGCCGGAGCCCTTGATCTCGACGCTGACGTCGGCGGCGAGCAGGCCCCCGGCGTCGACCGTGCCGGAGCCGGGGATGCGCACCCCGAGCACCGCGGTGGTGCCGCCCAGGGTGACGTCGCCCGAGCCGTCGATCGCGACGTCGACCTGCTGCGCGTCGAGGTCGTCCAGCGTGACCTCGCCCGAGCCCTCGATGTCCACGGCGACCTGGTCCGCCCGACCGGCGCCGGTGAGGTCCACGTCGCCCGAGCCGTCGATCGAGACGGTGGCGGTGTCCCCGGGCGCGATCTCGCCGGCGACGTCGGCGGACCCGCGGACGACCACCGAGGACAGCGCGGGCATGACCAGCTCGTACTCGATCCGGCCGGTGTTGATCCACGTGCCCGGCAGGTCGATGGCGAGGGTGTCGCCGTGCACGACGGCGGTGATCTCGTCGATGACCGCCTCGCCCGCGGTGATGGTGAGGCTGGGCTCGTCGCCGACCACGACGCGCATCGTCCCCGCGGTCCCGATGTCGACGGTCGAGACGGGCGTCAGGTCCTGCGAGATCGTCTCGCGCGGCCCGGTGTCGCCGTCGGCGATGACGAACGATCCCTCGCAGGCGGTCAGGGCCGCGACGCCCAGCAGGGCGACGGCGGCGGCGGTGGCGGTACGGCGGGCGGGGGTCATGGTTCCTCGGTCCTCGTGGGTCGGGTGTCGACCATGAGCATCCCGCCGACGGCGCCGGCCCGGCATCGGGGGTCACCCCGGGGCGACCCTGGTCCTGGCCGGACGGCCCCCAGGGGCGGGTCAGGGCCGCCGTCGGTAGCGTCGTGGTCGTGCGCGCGCTCGTGACGAACGACGACGGGATCGACTCGCCCGGCCTGGCCGTGCTGGCCCGGGTCGCCCTCGAGGCGGGGTTCGAGGTGGTGGTGGCGGCGCCCGCAACCGAGCACTCCGGCGCGAGCGCGTCGCTGCTCGGGGCGGACCTCGAGGGCCGCCTGAGGTTCGAGGAGCGCCCGGCCCCGGGGCTGCCCCCGGACGTGCGGTCGTTCGCGGTGCGGGCCGCCCCCGGGCTCATCGGCTTCCTCGCCGCGCAGCACGGTTTCGCGGGCCGACCGGACCTCGTCCTGTCCGGCGTCAACCGGGGGGCGAACACCGGGCACGCGGTGATCCACTCGGGCACGGTCGGCGCGGCGTTCTCCGCAGCGACGCACGGCATCCGTGCGATGGCCGTCTCGCTCGGCGCCGCGCGTCCGGAGCACTGGGCGACCGCGGGGGCCGTCGCGGCGCACGCGCTGCCCTGGGTGCTCGAGCGGGAGCCCGGCGACGTGCTCAACGTCAACGTCCCCGACCGGCCCCTGGCGCAGGTCCGCGGCGTCGTCCGCGCGCCGCTGGCAGGCTTCGGTGCCGTCCAGGCCCGCGTGGACGTGGCGGGGGAGGGCGAGGCCGTGATCACGTTCGCGGAGATCGACCCGGCACGCGACACGGCGACGCACCCCGGGTCGGACGCCGGCATGCTCGCGGCCGGGTTCGCGACGCTCACCCTGCTCCGGGCGCCCTTCGCCGACGACGGCGCCGACCTGCCCGTGCACCCCGACGGCCCGCCGCCGGGCACGGCGCCTCAGCAGGCGTAGCGCCTCACGCGGGCGTGGCGCCTCAGCGGGCGTAGCGCTCGACGAAGGCGCGCAGGACGAGCGGCGGCGAGGTGACCTCCGCGCGGCTGACCTCGGCACTGAGGGCCTCGACCTCGTCGGGCGCGAAGTAGCCGGCGTGCCGGTAGACCTCGATGCGCGTGACGATGCCGGGCACGTCGAGCTCGGGGTGGAACTGCGTCGCGTACAGGTTCTCGCCGAGCCGGAAGGCCTGCACGGGGCACGCCGGCGACGTCGCGAGCACCACGGCGCCCGGCGGTGGCACCCGCAGCGCCTCCTTGTGGCCCACGAACGCGTCGAACGTGTCGGGGAGGGCGCCGAACACGGGGTCGGCCCGCCCCGCCTCCGTGAGCGACACCGGCACCGCCCCGACGGGCTCGGCGTACGTGCCGTCGACGACGCCCCCGGCGACGACGCCGAGCGTGCCCACCCCGTAGCAGGCGCCGAGGAACGGGACGTCCCGGTCGACGGCCGCGCGCACGAGCGCGGCGAGCTCAGTCTCGACCCGCACCTGCACGGCGGTCTTCTTCTCGGGCGGGTCGCTGGTGGTGAACGGGCTCCCGCCGACGATGACGCCCGACACCTCGTCGAGGTCGAGGGGCGGCATGGGCCCGGCCTCGAGGCGAATCCGGCGCAGCTGCGCGGGCGTCAGGCCGCCGAACCGGAGCATCGCCTCGTACTCGTCGTCGGCCGCCTCGTCCTCGGGGCGCGTGGCCAGGAGCACGAACGGCTTCACGGCGCGACACTAGCCCGCGCGACGCCGACCACGGGTGGGACCGGGCGCAGGTCACGCTCCCGCAACGAAGGGGTGTGTCCCCGCCCGGCGGCGGCCGGTGGCCACACATACTTGCCGGGTGAGCGGGCCGGAAGGAGCCTTCGTGCGCGACGACGCCTGGTTCGATGCGCTCTTCCGCGCGCACGCGACCGCAGTCCTGCGGTACTTCCTGCGCCGCGGTGCGGGCGACGACGCGCAGGACCTCACCGCCGACGTCCTCGCCACCGCGTGGCGCCGGCGCGACGACGTCCCCGAGGGTGCCGAGCTGCCCTGGCTGTACCGCACGGCCGGGTTCGTGCTGGCGAACCACCGTCGCAAGGGCCGGCCGGTCCCGGTCGCCGAGATCGCCGACGAGGCCCTCGACGACGACCCGTCCGACCTGGCGCTCGCCGACGACGAGGTGCGCACGGTGCTCGCCGCGCTCTCCCCGCGGGACCGCCGGATCCTCGTCCTGCACGCCTGGGAGGGGCTGGACGGCACCGGGCTCGCCGAGGTGCTCGGCATCTCGCGGGGTGGCGCCGACGCCGCACTGTCCCGCGCCCGGGCCCGGCTGCGGGAGGCCTTCGCCGCGCACGAGGACGGCGCCCTGCGCGCGCCCTGAGGAGATCACCCGCGTCCCGGCCGCCGTGCGCACGGGAACCTGCAAGCGGGCGGCACGGCGGCACACAAGCAGGTCGAACCCCACCCCTGGGGGGTCGAGGAGGTAGTCGTGGACGAGCAGCTCCCCGCCGAGGCCCGGGC
>JAEZBT010000236.1 GCA_023426865.1 Actinomycetes bacterium | reverse complement strand
GCCCCGGTCTGGGCCGCCGGCGACGACGTGCCGCCCGCGAGCGCCGCGTGGCGCGAGGGCGACCCTGTCGGCCGCCGCCAGTTCCTCGAGATCGGTGACGTGGTCCTGGAGTCCGGCGCGACGTTGCCGGACGTCAGGCTCGCGTACGAGACCTGGGGCACGCTCAACGAGGCGGGCGACAACGCGGTCCTGGTCGAGCACGCGCTGACCGGAGACTCGCACGTCACCGGACCCGCCGGGCCCGGGCACCGGACGGCCGGCTGGTGGGACAGCCTCGTCGGTCCCGGCCGCCCGATCGACACGGACCGCTGGTTCGTCGTGGCGCCGAACGTCGTCGGCGGCTGCCAGGGCAGCACGGGCCCGGCGTCGACGGCGCCCGACGGTCGTCCCTGGGGCGCCCGGTTCCCGTCGGTCACCGTGCGCGACCAGGTCGCGGCGGAGATCGCGCTGACGGACGCCCTCGGCATCGACAGCTGGGCCCTGGTGATCGGCGCCTCGATGGGCGGCATGCGCGTGCTCGAGTGGGCGGTCACCGCCCCGGCGCGCGTCCGGGGCATCGCCCCGATCGCGACGACCGCCGCGACCAGCGGCGACCAGATCGCCTGGGCGCACCCGCAGCTCGCCGCGATCCGCGCGGACGCCGGCTGGCGGGGCGGCGACTACTCCGCCGCCGCCCCCGGCCAGGGCCCGCACGTCGGCCTGGGTATCGCGCGGCAGATCGCCCACACCACCTACCGCAGCGCGGTCGAGCTGGACGAGCGGTTCGGGCGGCTCGCGCAGGACGGCGAGGACCCGGCGGACGGCGGGCGCTACGCCGTGCAGTCGTACCTGGACCACCACGCCCGCAAGCTCGCCTGGCGGTTCGACGCGAACAGCTACCTGGTGCTCACCGAGTCGATCCTGTCGCACGACATCGGCCGCGGCCGGGGCGGGGTTGCCGCGGCGCTCGCGCAGGTCACCGCCCGCGCCCTGGTGATCGCCGTGGACACCGACCGGCTGTACCTCCCGGTGGAGTCCGAGGAGATCGCGGCGGGCATCGCGGGCGCCGACGGGGTGCACTACGTGCGCTCGGACTTCGGCCACGACGGGTTCCTCGTGGAGCGGGACCAGGTCGGCGCGATGGTCTCGGCGTTCCTCGAGCACCACTGACTCCCCGGTGCCACGGCGGCGCCGGGGTGCCACGATCGGTCCATGAGGACCGAGCCGAGCCACGAGCTGGCCACACTGGAGAACCTCCTGCGCGCGCAGTGGCTGCGGCTGCGCGACTGGGTCGACGAGCGCGACCTCGCCCTGGAGCAGGCGCCGAGCGTGCTGCCGGGGTGGACCGTCGCCGAGCTCGTCGCGCACCTCGGGATGGCGATGGGCGCCCTCACCCGCGCCCAGCCCGGGCCGCCCGACGCCGATCCCCTCACCTTCGCGGCCTACGTGACCACGTACCCGAGCACCGCCGACGACATCGCCGAGCGCACCCGCGCGCTCGCCGCGGAGACGCGCGACGGACCCCTGCCCGCCGTCGAGGGCATGGTCGCCGACGCGCTCGCCCAGCTCCAGGTGCTGCGCGACCTGGGCGCCGACCCGGTGGTGGCCGCCCGGCGCGGACCCGTCCGCCTGTCCACCCTCGTCCTCACCCGGCTCCTCGAGCTCGTCGTGCACGGCGACGACCTCGCCCGCTCGGTCGGCGGGACCGTCCCGGGGACCCTCGGGCCGCTCGAGCCCGGTGCCGTCGAGGTGGTCGCCGAGGCGCTGCGGGAGGCGCTCGTCGAGACCGGCGGGCCTGACCTGGAGGTGGCCGACGCCCTCGCCTGGATGCGGCTGGCCTGCGGTCGCGCACCGGCCACGCCCGACGCCGGCGACGCGGCCCTGCGCCCGCGGCACCTCGGTGACGGGCTGCCCGAGGTGGCCGGGCTCCTCCCCCTGCTCTGACGCCCCGACGCCCGCGGGCTCAGCCGGCCGGTGCCGGATACGGTGGCGACCATGGTCGACACCGGAGCCGACACCCCCGACATGCTCGCCGCCGTGGCCGTCAGGGCCGACCGCGGGGACCCGCTCGCCGCGCTCGAGGTGCGCCGCGTCGCGCGCCCGACGCCGCCGCCGCACTGGTCGGTCGTGGACGTGCGTGCGGCCTCGCTGAACCAGCACGACCTGTGGTCGCTGCGCGGCGTCGGCCTGCCCGCCGACCTGCTGCCGATGGTGCTGGGCACGGACGCGGCCGGCGTCACCGCGGACGGGCGCGACGTCGTCGTGCACGGGGTGATCGGGGCGACAGGGCACGGCGTCGGGCCGGACGAGCGGCGCTCGCTGCTGTCCGAGCGCTACCCGGGCACGCTCGCCGAGCAGGTCGCGGTGCCGACGTGGAACCTCGTGCCCAAGCCGCCGGAGCTGAGCTTCGAGGAGGCGGCCTGCCTGCCGACGGCGTGGCTCACCGCGTACCGGATGCTGTTCGTGAGCGCGGGGCTGCGCCCTGGCGACCGCGTGCTGGTCCAAGGCGCGGGCGGCGGGGTCTCGACGGCGGCGGTCCGCCTCGGCGCCGCGGCGGGCCTGGAGGTGGTGGTCACCTCGCGGGACGCCGACCGCCGTCAGCGCGCGCTCGGGCTGGGGG
>JAEZBT010000234.1 GCA_023426865.1 Actinomycetes bacterium | reverse complement strand
ACCCCGGTCTGGTCGAGCGTGACCTCCAGCGCCGGCACGACCGGCGCGGGGCAGCGGTGCGCGCGGCGGTCCGCGAGCTGTCCACCCAGCTCTCGGGCGCGCAGGTCGGCATCACCGTCACCACGATCCTGCTGGGCTACACCGCTCAGGCGGCCCTGACGCGCCTCCTCCGGGGGCCTCTGGACGGCCTGCTCGGCGCAACGGCGGCCGCGGGCCTGGCCACCGTGCTCGCGATCATGGTGGTCAACGGGTTCTCGATGCTGTTCGGGGAGCTCGTGCCGAAGAACTTCGCGCTGAGCACACCGCTGACGACCGCGCGCGCGGTGGCGCCGCTCCAGCGCGGTTTCACCACGGTCCTCGGGCCGGTCATCCGCCTGCTCAACTCGAGCGCGAACGCGCTGCTGCGCCGCTTCGGCGTCGAGCCGCGCGAGGAGCTCTCGGGCGGGCGGTCGCCTCAGGAGCTGATCGCGCTGGTCCGGCGCTCCGCGGCCGCCGGCACCCTCGACGAGGGCACCGCGACGCTGCTCGCGAACTCGCTCGAGCTCGGCACGCTCACGGCCGTCGACGTCATGACCGACCGGACGCGGATGGAGGTCGTCCGGCGTGACGACACCGCCGCCGACGTGCTCGCGCGGGCGCACGCGACCGGCCACTCGCGGTTCCCCGTGATCGGGGCGAGCCACGACGACGTCGTCGGGCTGGTCCACCTGCGCCGCGCCGTGGCCGTGCCGTGGGAGCGCCGCGGCGAGGTGCCGGCGGGGGCGCTCATGGACCCCGCCCCGAGGGTCCCGGAGACGGTCCCGCTCGGCCCGCTCCTGGTGGAGCTGCGCGAGCACCTGCAGATGGCCGTCGTCGTCGACGAGTACGGCGGGACCGCGGGAGTGGTGACGCTCGAGGACGTGGTCGAGGAGCTCGTCGGCGAGGTCGCGGACGAGCACGACCCGCGGGAGACCGGGGCGCACCGGGTCGGGGAGCGGGCGTGGAGCGTGCCCGGGCTGCTCCGGCCCGACGAGCTGCGGGAGCAGACGGGTCTCGTCGTGCCCGAGGACGGTGCGTACGAGACGCTCGGCGGCCTCGTGATGGCCGCCCTCGGCCGGATCCCCGTGGCGGGCGACCTCGTGGAGGTGCCGGGCGTCGTGCTGCGGGTCGAGGCGATGGACGGGCGCCGGGTGGACCGGCTGCGTGTCTCCGCGGTCGCGGATCAGGAGGACCGCGCGTGAGCCCGGTCCTCGGCATCGCGATCGCCGTCGCGCTCCTGGCCGCGAACGCGTTCTTCGTCGGCGCGGAGTTCGCCGTCGTCTCGGCGCGGCGCAGCGCGATCGAGCCGCTCGCCGCTGCCGGCTCGAGCCGGGCACGGACGGCGCTGTGGGCGATGGAGAACGTCTCGCTCATGCTCGCCTGCGCCCAGCTCGGCATCACGCTGGCGTCCGTCTCGCTCGGTGCCGTCGCCGAGCCGGCGCTGGCGCACCTCCTCGAGGGCCCGCTGGAGGCCCTCGGCCTGGGCGAGACGGCTGTGCACGCGGTCGCCGTCGCGATCGCGCTTGCCGTGGTCGTGTACCTGCACGTCGTGCTCGGCGAGATGGTGCCGAAGAACCTCGCGGTCGCCGGGCCGGATCGGGCGGCCCTGTGGTTCGCGCCGCCGCTGGTCTGGGTGGCGCGCGCCGTCCGCCCGGTCATCGGGGCGCTGAACTGGCTCGCCAACCACCTGGTGCGGCTCTCGGGTGTCGAGCCGAAGGACGAGGTGGTCTCGGCGTTCACCGCACAGGAGGTCCAGTCGATCGTGGCCCGGTCGCAGGCGGAGGGCCTCCTGCGCGACGAGCAGGGTCTCCTGGCCGGCGCCATCGAGTTCTCCGACCGCACCGCCGGCGACGTCATGATCCCCGTCGACCGGCTGGTCTCCGTCGGGCAGGGCTGCACCGTGGACGACGTCGAGCGCTCGGTCGCCCGCACCGGCTTCTCGCGCTTCCCGGTCACGGACGACGACGGTGTCCCGGTCGGCTACCTGCACGTCAAGGACGTGCTCTGGGCCGGGCCTGCGGACCGGGACCGACCCGTGCCCGCCTGGCGCGTGCGTCCGCTTGCCGAGGTCGCCCCGGACGACGAGGTCGAGGAGGCGCTCGCGGCCATGCAGCGCACGGGTGTCCACCTCGCCCGGGTGACGGCACCCGCGGTCGCGGGGCCCGAGGGCACGGCCGAGCGGGTGGTCGGGGTGGTCTTCCTCGAGGACATCCTCGAGGAGCTCGTCGGCGAGGTGCGCGACGCGATGCAGCGGCGCCAGCCGTGAGGAGGTCCGCGGCGTCCGCACGGTCGCGGCCGGTTCTGAACAACCGGCGACGAATGGTCGAACAACCACGGTGTGACGATCCTCTCCCGATCCGTGACCTCCGGGCCTTGGATCCGGCGCGTAGCACCCGTTACTGTTCCGTTACCACCTCGACGACGGGTCCCTGGGCACGCGCGTGCCCGGGGTCCGGGCCCGGTGGGTCGTGAGTGCACGCGGAGGTCTGGTGGAGTCTGGTCGGTCGCGGACGCCGTCATCGGCGTCCCCGGGGACTCCGGCTCCGGCCCCCTCCCGCCGCGCGATGCGGGGCGACGGCGAGCCGTCGCGCGCGGAGCGTCGTGCAGGGCGCCCCGCCCGGCGAGAGCGTCGCATGATCGCGTCCGCGGTCTCCGGCTCGTGGCTGCCCCGCTCGGCGATCCTCGCCGCGCTCGCGGTCGCGACGATCGGCGTCCCGGTGTCCGCCGAGCTCGACGGCCGGCAGACGCCGCTGGAGGCCACCGACATGGACCTCGCCGGCCTGCCTACGGCCTACGAGGTGCTCTCCGGTGCTGCCGTCGACGGCACGCCCACCTCGCTCCTCGCGGCCGTCCCGGGTTCCGTGCGGATGGCCGACTCGGCGAGCCGGACGCTCGCCCGCACGCCCCTGCCGGACTGCACGGGGGTCGCCGTCGACAGCGCCTCGAACGGCCAGATCGCGGCCGCCGACCTGTGCGCCCTCTGGGACGGCAGCAACATGCTGCGCGGCGACGCGGCCGTGACGCTCGCGGAACTGAACCTGACCTTCCGCGCCGCGTTCGACCGCGACCTGTGCATCACGGACTCCTACCGCACGCTCGCCGAGCAGCGGCGTCTCGCCTACACCAAGGGCGGCCTGGCGGCGACGCCGGGCACGTCGAACCACGGCTGGGGCCTGGCCATCGACCTGTGCTCGTCGGAGACGAACAGCAGCGCGGTCATGACGTGGCTCAACGACAACGGCCCGACCTACGGCTGGGAGAACCCGCCGTGGGCCAAGCGCGGCGGCTCCGGCCCCTACGAGCCGTGGCACTGGGAGTACGTCCCGGGCACGGTGGAGAAGGGCACGGACTGGGGTCGCTGACCCCCCCGAGCTCCAGACGACGCGCGGGGGGCGGCCCGCGGGGG
>JAEZBT010000151.1 GCA_023426865.1 Actinomycetes bacterium | reverse complement strand
AGTCGATACCGCCGTCGGTGTGGTGGCCGCCGGTCGCGGGCGTCGTCGAGGCAGGCTGCTGGACCGGGTGCCGGGGGTCCTCGGCCCTCGTCGACCCGAGCGCGGCGAGCGCGACCGCCGCCACGCTTCCCTCCACGGTCCCGACGGTGAGGTCGACGAGCAGATCCGCCCGGAGCTGGTCGAGCGTCCGGGGGTCGCCTGCGGACCTGGCGCTGCGCGCCAGCGCGCCCAGCGCGGAGTCGAGGCGGACTGCGCTTGTCGCGGGCAGGACCGCCCACACGCCGGCCATGCCGTTCGGCAGGACGCGGGGTGCATCGACCCGCCGTCCGCGTTCCGCGGAGGCGTAGCGCTCGGCCGCGGCGTCGGGATCGACCTCGATCAGTGCTCGCGCCACGTCCCGGGCGAGCTGTGTCGGGGTGCGCCGGGCGGCGCCGTCGAGCACCAGGTCCTGGACGGCAAGCACCACCGGCACGGGGACGTCGTCGAGGGCGTCGGCCACGATGCGGGCCTTCGTCGCGTCGATCTCCCCTCGGGCGAGGGCGTCGCCCGTCCAGGCGAGGGCACCCTCGAACGCCTGACCGTGCCGCACCAGGGCTCGGGCCTGCCGCCTGGAGCAGCCCAGCCGCATCGCGAGCTCCTCGCCGGCGACGTTCGGCTCGGCGACCTCTCCCGCGGCATCGGGCCAGCGGGGGTTCATGCTCGGTCGCTCGGCGAGCGCCGCCGCCGCGCGTGCCGCCCCGGCGGTCGCCCAGGACGCCATCCGTTGCCACGCCGCGACGACCTCCACGAGGTCGTGGTCGTCGATCGCGCCCATGTCCGCGATCTCGAGGAGCCACGCGAGGTCGGCACCGGGCAGGCGCTTCGCCAGCTCCGCAGCGCTCACCGCAGGCTCCCGATCCGCAGCAGTAAGCACGTGCGGAGGCCAGGGAGCCTCGGGTGCCTCGACTGCGGACAATTGGAACATGTGTTTCATACTAGGCGCGACCTCCGACACGGTGACGTGCCTGTGGACGACCGTCACTACGCTCGCCCTGACCCGTGAGGAGGCCCGATGTCGGACGACGAAACCCTGATCGCGGCGTTCGTCGTCCTCCTTGTCGGCTTCGGCTCACTCCTGGCTTTCGTCGTTCGTGCCGAGCGCCATCCGCGATTCGTCGCACGGTGGGTCACTCTGCTCTCGGGTCCGTGGCAAGCCCCGCCGTCCCGGGCGGCGCGCATGCTGCTGCCGTCCATGCTGTTCACGGTCGCGCTCCTGGGTGGGCTGGGCGTGATCGTCGTCGTCGGGCAGTCGATGAGCGGCCGCCCCGACAGGCCCAAGGGTGCGTTCCTCGCGCTGGTGATCCTCTGGATGGCGGTGGTCTCCGCGCTCGGCCTGGCCATGATCGTCGTCGGGCGCACGGGCCGACCGGTCTGGCTCGTGATGAAGCCGATCCGCGGCATGACTCCCGACCAGATCGAGGACTGGATCGACACCCACGCGGACTGGGAGCAGGTCCGCCGCGCTCGGCGCCGCCGCCGCGACTGACCGACCGCCGCGCCCCGCGTCCGGCTCCGTCCCCGCCCGCCACTACCCTCGACCCGTGACCAACCCCTCCACCGCCCCCGCCCCGATCCTGCGCGCCGACGGCCGCCGTCCCGACGAGCTCCGCCCCGTCACCATCACGCGCAACTGGCTCGCCTCGGCCGAGGGCAGCGTCCTGGTCGAGTTCGGCGGTACGCGCGTCCTGTGCGCCGCGAGCTTCACCGAGGGCGTCCCGCGCTGGAAGAAGGGCTCCGGCCAGGGCTGGGTCACCGCCGAGTACGCGATGCTGCCGCGCTCCACCACCACCCGCAGCGAGCGCGAGTCGGTCAAGGGCCGGATCGGCGGGCGCACGCACGAGATCTCCCGCCTCATCGGCCGCTCGCTGCGCGCGGTCACCGACCTCGCCGCCCTCGGCGAGAACACGATCGTCCTCGACTGCGACGTCCTCCAGGCCGACGGCGGCACCCGCACCGCCGCCATCACGGGCGCCTGGGTCGCGCTCGCCGACGCCGTCGCCTGGGCCACCGCGAAGGGCATCATCGCGCCCGGTCGCCGCGTGCTGACGGACTCCGTGGCCGCAGTCTCCGTCGGCATCATCGGCGGGGTCCCGATGCTCGACCTGCCCTACGTCGAGGACGTCCGCGCCGAGACCGACATGAACGTCGTCGTCACCGGCTCGGGGGCGTTCGTCGAGGTCCAGGGCACGGCCGAGCAGGCGCCGTTCGACCGGGCCGAGCTCGACACCCTCCTCGACCTGGCCCTCGGCGGCACGGCTCGCCTCGCCGAGCTCCAGCGGGGGGCCCTCGCGTGAGGCTCGTCCTCGCCACGCACAACCGGCACAAGGTCGGCGAGCTGCGCGCGATCCTCCTGCCGGTGGTGCCCGGCCTCGCGCCCGACGACGTCGTCGCCTCCGGCGACGTGGGTGCCCCCGACGTGCCCGAGACAGGCGTGACCTTCGCCGAGAACGCCCTCATCAAGGCCCGCGCCATCGCCGCGTTCACCGGGCTCCCGGCCGTCGCGGACGACTCCGGTCTGTGCGTCGACGTCCTCGGCGGAGCCCCGGGCGTGTTCTCGGCGCGCTGGGCCGGCGGTCACGGCGACGACGCCGCGAACCTGCGCCTCCTCCTCGACCAGCTCTCCGACGTCCCGGGCGAGCACCGCGGCGCCCGGTTCGTCTGCGCCGCCGTCCTGGTCACCCCCGACGGCCGCGAGACGGTCGCCGAGGGCACGATGCCCGGTCGGCTCACGACGGCGCCGCGCGGCTCGGGCGGCTTCGGCTACGACCCGATCCTCGAGCCGGACGCCCAGCCGGCCCGCGCCGGCGGCGTCGTCCTCACGAGTGCCGAGCTCACCCCCGAGGAGAAGAACGCGATCTCGCACCGCGGCGAGGCGTTCCGCGCCCTGGCCCCGGCGATCGCCGCCGTCCTGCGTTAGGCCGCCTGCCGTCCTGCCCGGGGCTCAGGCGGTAGGTCCGCGCGCTCCCCCGTCAGGCCGCGCCTCCGCGCGTCAGGCCATGCGGCCGACGTACGCCATCGCTTGCCGCAGCAGGTACGCGTGCCCGTCGGTCATCTCGCGCTGCACGTGCTCCGCGCACGCCTCCTCCGGTGTCAGCCAGGTGAGCTCGAGCGCGTCCTGCTGCGGCTGGCAGTCGCCGGCGACCGGCACCACGTACGCGAGGGCCACGGCGTGCTGCCGCGGGTCGTGGTACGGGGTCACGCCGGGCGTCGGCAGGTACTCGGCGACGGTGAACGGCTGGACCGACGCCGGGATCTGCGGCAGCGCCATCGGGCCCAGGTCCTTCTCGAGGTGCCGCAGGAGGGCGTCGCGGACGCGCTCGTGGTACATCACCCGTCCCGACACGAGCGCCCGCGTGATCTCGCCGACGCCGTTCACCCGCAGCAGCAGCCCGACGGCGACGACGTCGCCGGACTCGTCGACCCGCACCGGCACGGCGTCCACGTACAGGATCGGCAGGCGGGTGCGGACGGCGGAGAGCTCGGCGTCGGTCAGCCACCCCTCCGGCGCCGGCTCGAACTCGGCCGTGTCGGTCATGCGACGAGCCTACGGCGCCGGCCGGGCCCGGCGACGTCGGCCGCGCGGAACGCCGCACGACGCTCCGCACGCCCCGTCGTACGACGCTCCGCGCGACCATCGCACGACGCCCCCCGGGAATACGCCCGGCCCGACGGCGTTGTCCCCTGTGGCGCAGTCAACGTACGGATGGGGGAAGTTCCATGGCGACGGTCGAGCTCACCGAGGCCACGTTCGAGGAGACCGTGACGGCGGGCGGCATCGTGCTCGTCGACTGGTGGGCGTCGTGGTGCGGCCCGTGCCGCATGTTCGCCCCGGTCTTCGAGGCGTCCTCGCAGGCGCACCCGGACGTGGTGCACGCCAAGGTCGACACCGACGCCGAGGTGAACCTCTCGGCCGCCGCGAGCATCCGCTCGATCCCGACGCTCATGGCCTTCCGGGACGGCATCCTCGTCTTCAACCAGGCGGGTGCGCTGCCGCCGGCGTCGCTCGAGCAGGTCGTCCAGGCCGTCCAGGGGCTCGACATGGCCAAGATCCGCGAGCAGCTCGCCGAGAAGCAGGCGGCCCGCACGGCCTGACCGGCCGTGGGGGCGTCGTCCGCCCCCTGTGCGCGAGGCGGGACTCGAACCCGCACGCCCGAGGGCACCAGGACCTAAACCTGGCGCGGCTGCCAGTTACGCCACTCGCGCTCGCGTGCCCGACGGGGCCCGCAGGGGGAGCCTAGGCCCTCACTCGCCCGGCAGGCCCAGCTCGCGGCGCAGCCGACCGACGTGTCCGGTCGCCTTCACGTTGTACTGGGCGAGGTTCACCGTCCCGTCCGGGCCGACGACGACCGTCGACCGGATGACGCCCTCGACGACCTTCCCGTACAGCTTCTTCTCGCCGTACGCCCCGTAGGCGAGAAGAACGGTCTTGTCGACGTCGGACCCGAGCGGGTAGGTCAGGCCGGACGCCTCGGCGAAGGCGGCGAGCCGCTCGGGCTTGTCGGGGGAGATGCCCACGACCTCGTAGCCGGCGGTCTCGAGCTCGGGGTGCAGCACCTCGAAGTCCTGCGCCTCGAGGGTGCAGCCCGGCGTCATCGCGGCCGGGAAGAAGAAGATGACGACGCTGCGTCCGCGCAGGTCGGCGAGGCGGATCTTCGTACCGTCCGCGCTGGGCAGGGTGAAGTCGGGGGCGACGTCGCCGACGGCGAGCTGGGGCATGGTCCTCCTTCGGGGTGCGGCCAGCCTAGCGGCGCCGTCCAGCCGCAGTGCGGGTAGCGTCGGCAAGCGTGAGCAACGAACCCGTCCCCGCCGCCGCGGCCCCCACCGCGGAGGCCTCCGGCGTCGTCGCCGGCCGCGCCCGCGCCGCCGAGCGCCCGCCCGTCCGGATGCTGCACGACCGCGTCCTGGTGCGTGTCGACGCCGAGTCGGCCGAGCGGCTGTCGTCCTCGGGCATCCTCATCCCGGCCACCGCCAGCGTGGGCAAGCGGCTGGCATGGGGCCTCGTCGTGGCGACGGGTCAGCACGTGCGCCAGGTCGGCGTGGGCGACCGCGTCCTGTTCGACCCGGAGGACCGTGCCGAGGTCGAGCTGCAGGGGATCGACTACACCCTCCTGCGCGAGCGCGACCTGCACGGGGTGGCCGAGCCCGAGGAGTCCGGCCGCAGCACGGGCCTCTACCTCTGACCTGCCCGGGCGGGCCGGCGCGGGCCCGACGCGCGGTTCACCGATGGGCTGTCCGAGGGACGAGTCACCCGTTGCCCGTTGCGGACTGTGCGCGAGGATGGTGCAGTTGCCTCGGGTGGTGTCCGACCGCCCGTCGAACGGTCAAGGAGGCGAGCCGTGGGCCCAGCGGCGCGGGGTGAGGACGCGCAGCCCGACGTCGGGGCTGCCGCGGACGCGGGGGATGCCTCCGGCGCGGGGACACCGCCGGCCGACCGGGCGGACGCGGTCGCCGAGGAGCAGGCGAGCGTCGACGTGATGCGCCTGCTCAGCGCGCACGTGCCCCTGACGCTGCTGGCCGACCTGGCCCAGCCGACCGGGCCGGACTCGCCCGACATCCTCGAGCACGAGGGCCTGCCGGACGTGGCCTGGTGGGAGACGACCGAGGAGCAGCCGCACCACTGAGCGGCCGCCGCGTCGGGGCCCCCGCTCAGGGCCCGCTCGTTTTCGTCCCGGGGGTGCGCTGGTGCTACCCTCATGCACCGCGCGCCATTAGCTCAATTGGCAGAGCAGCTGACTCTTAATCAGCGGGTTCGGGGTTCGAGTCCCTGATGGCGCACCGAGAGGACGGCCCCTGATCGGCGAGCACGCCGGACGGGGGCCTTCGTCGTCCCCGGGCCTCCTCAGGCCTCAGGCTCTCCCGGCGGCGGGCTCGTGGGGTGCTGGGGGACCGGCTCGCCCTCCGCGAACGGGATGAGCCTGTCCACGCCGGTGATCGTCAGCAGCTCCTTGAGCATCCAGGGCGCGTGCTCGAGCACCACCGGGTAGCCGCCCGCCTCGGCGTCACGGGCGATCCGCACGAGCACGGACATCCCCGCCGAGTCCACGAACGTCACCTCAGAGGCGTCGATGACGACCGGCAGCGCCCGCCGCGAGAGCGCCTGGCACAACGGCCCGGCCTCCTGGCGCACCGCGAGGTCGATCTCGCCGTAGACCGCGACGAGCGAGCGTTCCGGCTCCTCGCGCAACGTCATCCCCGACGCCCGACCCTCGTGGTCGTGACCCAGCGCTTCGATCATCGGTCCCGGCCTTCCTCCGACGTCTCCGACAGGCACCATTGCCCACGAGGCGATCCAACAACACAACTGCCGTTCCGGCACAGGGGGCGGACGGTCCGCCTCCGCGGGGAGGCTGCAGAATCACCCTCGCGGCGCACGACCCCGGCGGACCTCTAGGGTTGGCACGTGAGCCGCATCGCCCTCGCCACGTGCGCGACCCTGCCGGACCTGCATGCCGACGACGCCCTCCTGCGCGACGCCCTCGTCGCCCGCGGGGCGGAGGCGGAGGCCACCGTGTGGGACGACCCGGCCGTGGACTGGGCCTCGTACGACCTCGTCGTCATCCGCTCCACCTGGGACTACGCCCAGCGCCGCCCGGAGTTCGTCGAGTGGATCCGGCACGTGGACCGCGTCGCCCGCCTGGCCAACCCGCTGCCCGTCGTCGAGTGGAACACCGACAAGCACTACCTGCGTGACCTGGAGTCCGCGGGCATCCCGATCGTCCCGACGCAGTGGCTCGAGCCGACGCGCGTGTTCACGTCGCGGGCGCTGCACACGCGCTTCCCGGCGAGCGGCGACTTCGTCATCAAGCCGGCCGTGTCCGCGGGCTCGGTCGGCACCGGGCGGTACACGGCCATCGACGCGGGCTCGCGCGGTCTGGCGATCGCGCACGCCAAGCGCCTCCTGGCCGCGAACCGCACGGTCATGGTCCAGCGCTACGTCAGCTCCGTCGACACCGTGGGCGAGCGTGCGCACGTGTTCTTCGCGGGGGAGTACTCGCACAGCGTGCTCAAGGGCGCGATGCTCGACGGCCCCGACGTGGGCGTCGACGGCGTCTACCGCGAGGAGCGCATGAGTCCGCTGGAGCCGTCGGAGCGCGAGGTGGAGTTCTCCGCCCAGGTGGTCCGCGCGGCCCGGCGCTACTTCTCGACCTCCGCCGACGGCGTGGACCTCGTCCCTGACCCGCTGCTGTACGCGCGCGTCGACGTGGTCACCGACGACGACGGCGATCCCGTGCTCATGGAGCTCGAGCTCGTCGAGCCGTCGCTGTTCACCGACCTCGCGCCCGGGTCGCTGGACCGGCTCACCGACGTCGTCCTCGAGCGCGCCGGCGACTGAGGCCCGGCGCGACGCCGTCCACGCGGGCCCTCGCGGGCGCGCGACGGAACGACGTCGAACGCACCCCTGCGTACCGGCTAGACTCCTCGTCGGCCCGCGCGCGAGCGCAGGGCCGTGGTGGCTGTAGCTCAGTTGGCAGAGCACCTGGTTGTGGTCCAGGGGGTCGCGGGTTCAAGTCCCGTCAGCCACCCCATCGCCAGGCCGGTCCCGTGGGGCCGGCCTCGCGCGTCACCCCCCGGCGCAGGCGCTCCAGGTCGCGCGCCACGAGCACCGCGAACACGGACCACGGCAGCAGCGACGCGAAGGCGAACGCCATGCCGACGTCGCCCGCGTTGGACGGCACCGCCATGAGG
>JAEZBT010000120.1 GCA_023426865.1 Actinomycetes bacterium | reverse complement strand
CTGCTCACCGAGCGTCGGCTCGCGCCCTTCGCCGCGCTTCCCGATCCCACGCGCGAGCGCCTGCTCGAGACGCTGCGCAGCTGGTTGCGGCACTGGGGCTCCCGCACGGCCATCGCCGACGAGCTGCGCGTCCACCCGCAGACGGTCAGCTACCGCGTCCGCCAGCTCCGCGACCTGCTGGGCGCGGACCTCGACGACGTCGACGCGCGGTTCGAGCTCGCGCTGGTCCTCGCCGACCGGGCGCCAAGCTAGGCGTGACCAGCGACCGCCGGCGCCCAGGGCACGGCGGTGCGCCCGACACCGCTGATCCGACGTGCTTCCTCGGCCAGCCGCGACGACGCGCGCCCAGCCGCCAGGCTCGCGAGCGACTCGGGGAGCGTCAGCCGGATCCCGCGCCGCTCGGCGATCGCGGCGCCGATCTCGAGGAGCGCGACACCGCCGCGCATCGGGCGGAGGTCCGGAAGCAGCGTCGCCACGGCCGCGAGCGCCACGGCCTCACCGTGCTCGTCGATGCGCGCGACGTCCGCGAGTGTCGAGGCGATGCGGGAGAGCTTCGGCGCCGCCGGTCCCAGGTGCGACTCGGCTGCGAGGAACGGTCCCGCCTCGGGGCCGACCAGGCGCGCCACGCTCCGGCCGAGCTCGTTCCCGTCGAGGATCCCGTGGCGCGCGGCGGTTGCGATGGCCTCGCTCGCAGACGCGCGGACGTGCGCGCTCCGGTAGGTGGCCGCCCAGCAGAGGAGATCGGTGGCCTGCGGCCCGAGCGGCACACGCCGACCGGACATGACCTGCAGCACACTCGCCAGGTCGGTCTCGGGAATCTCGGTCGCGGTCATGATCTCCGGCTGCATGTGCACCGCCGCCACGTCCGGGTGCCACGGCAGGTGGAGCAGCCAGGTCGCCAGCTCGCGATCGACGGCACTCTCGCCGGTCGTGTGGTCGCCCCAGCAGTCCACGACGGTGCTCGTGTCGAGCCACCAACGCACCGGGTCATCCGGCTCCCCATCAACGGCCCGAAGTCGATCAGCCATCGCCGCGGCCGGCTGCCACAGCTGGACCTCGCCGGGCTCGAACACGTGCTCGTACCGGTAGGCCCGCGGTTCTGCCACGAGTCTGCCGAAGCGCGACGGGACTGCGAGCAGGTCCAGCCACGACCTCGCCTGATCCGGCAACGCTCCCGCGGCACGGAGCAGCGCCCGATCCTCGGGCACGAGCCGCTGCAGGGCCGCCGCCAGCTCACGCCGGCCCGCTGGGCGGCCGGCATCGGCGCGCTCGCGAAGACGCTCAGCGAGACGCGCCCCGTCGACCCCGCCGTCCGTGTGCGTCGGCAACGCGAGCGATCGCACGGGAGTGCCACCGACGAGCGGAAGCAGTTCGGTGAGGCGGGCGGCGACCAGGTGGTCCGGTATCCAGCAGGGCTCCTCCCACTCGCACAGCCAGGAGTCGCCGGCCTTGGACGAGAAGGGGTGGTCGTCCGCCACCGGCCCGTAGCCCGGGATCCACTTCGGGCAGTGCGTCACCCGGGCACCCGGGACGACCTCGCTCGCCCGGTAGACCCGGCGGCGCCGCAACCGCGAACCAATGCGTGGCCGGAGCCCGGTGGAGCTGGCCGGGACGGCCACCTCCCCGCGCAGCCAGGAGTGGACCAGGTCGGCGAGCGCGTTGCCCTCCCACCCGGGATAGCCACGCGCACGCAGGTGGCCGCCGACCGTGGGACTCGGTTCCCGGAGCCGCATCATGCCGTCCACGACACGCTCGAGGTCGATGGCCTCGCCCCGGCGGTCCAGCACGAGGAGCAGCAGGTCGACGAGGTCGTCCACCGAGGCCACGTCCCTGAGGCGGCCAGGGGCCGGCAGGTCAACAGGTGCCGGCGGCGTCCAGGGGCCGGTCTCGGCGCCCCGACCGCCCGACGGCGCCTCCGCTTGGACGCCCGCACCGTCGTCAGCCGTGCCCCAGGAGGCCAGCAGCCGACGGGCGTGCGAGTCGACACCTCGCGGTAGCTCACCCAGCACCGCAGCGACCACTCCGACGCCCGACGCCGCGTCGACGGCTCCGGAACGGACCGCGCGGTCCAGGAGGTCGAGGTACTCCCGCACGGCTCCCTTCTCGCGTCGCAGCAGAGCGTCTGGTGCGCTGTCGACGAGGCCGTGCGGGTCGAGCGTCCCGGCGTCGAGCAAGCGCCGGAGCACGGTTCTGGCCACGGCGGCGGCCGGTGCTGCCCCACCCGTAGCGAGCGCGAGGTACGAGGACTGCCGGGCGGCGGCCTCGTCGTCGTGCACGTCGAGCCGCCCGTGCACGAGCGCCCAGCCGCGCAGGTCCGACGGGCGCTCGCCCGCGGCCCCACCGAGGGCGGCGAGGCACGCGTCGATCACGGCCGGGCGCCGCTCGGGATCGGTGGCTCCCCAGGCGACGAGGAGCCCTGCCCAGGACTCCGCGCTGTGGCTGCTGCGGTCGGCGCCGAGCTCGTAGGGCGGCGGCCGACGGCGGAGGTCCTCCTCCGGCCAGGTGTGGCCGAGCGCCTGACCCGCCCCCGGGGTCGTCCACAGGCGGTCCAGCAGGTCACCGACCACGGCGTCGGCCCGGACCGCTGCGGGCAGCGTCGGCCAGCCGAGTCGGAGGATCGCGAGCGGGTCGAGCGGGCGCGGCTCGGGGATCAAGCCCTCTCGGGCGAGCACTCGGGCGCTGAGCCACAGCTGGGGGACCAGACGGACGTCCCATGCACGGCCGAAGGCCCGTCGGAACGCATCGGGCCTGCCGACGAGCACGGTGCGGACGGCATCAATACCGAGCGAGTCCCGTCCACCGAGCAGGCGCGTGAGCACGCTGCCCAGCACCCCCCCGTCCTCGATGAGCAGCGCAGCGGCGAACCAGTAGGCGCGGAAGGACGCGCGGCGCTCGTCGATCTGCTGCCAGTCCCGAGGCCTTGCGGACTCCGTGCCGACCGACCAGGCGAGAACCGCGAAGGCCTCGGCCGTCACGTCCCGCTGGTCGGGCGGGACACCGTTCGCGATGCGCTCGGCTGCGTCGACGTCACCGCGGTGGATGGCGCCGACGAGCGCCCGCAGGTGCGGACGCGCGACCTCCGGGAGAGCGTCGATCAGGCGCACCTCCGGCGTCGTCAGCTCGTCATCGTCTCCCCGGGGCGCCCCCGTGCTCATCGAGTCTCCTGCTCGAAGAGCCGCGCGGCCAGGACGTGCGCGCACGGGCCGCGGTCGCCGCGGTGCTTGACGTACCACTCACAGGTGCAGGTCTCGCCGTCCGGGCCGAGCCGCACGAGATGGTCACCGCGCGTCCCGGCCACGAGGAGGCGCTGACCGTCACGCCTGACCTTGCCCCCGTCGACGAGGGCGCGGGCCTTGTCGACGCGCGGCGCGGCCTCGAGGACGTCGCGGCCGAAGGGCAGGCCGCGGGGGAAGTAGCGGGACTCTGCGAGATCGAACCCGACGAGCCCGCGGCGGGCCAGGTCGACGTTCGGGTCGTCGCGTGCGAGGTCGTCGAGGAGAGCGCCCTCCCCGGAGAACCCGCGGGACAGGTCAGGGCTCAGCGCCAGTCCCAGCCGCGCGCCCGGGAGGCTGACCTCCCACCACGACGACGCCGGACCCGCGGACTCGGTCCCATAGACCCGGAGGCCGGTGGCGAGCCTCAGCAGCGGCTCCAGGATCCGCAGCCGCTCCGGTGAGCCGACGGCGATGCGGCCCGGTCCTGGGCTCGCGGCGAGGCGCAGACCCGCGCTCACCGGCTGCGCCCAGAAGGGCTGACGTCCACCCCTCGCCGGAAGGCTGCGCAGGAAGGACCGGGCCTGTGCCGCGTCGAGCTCGGCGGCGCGCTTCATCCTGGACGTCAACGCCTGGAGCTCGGCGAGCGAGCGCACCCAGCGCTCGGGAAGAGCGACGACCCGCTCGTCGACGTGCCCGTCGAGCGTCGTCACGCCGAGCCCGTCGGAGCTCACCACCAGGCGCATCGGGTCGCGACGGCGCACGCCCTGCAGGAGCCGGCGGAGCGCCGGCCCGACGTCGACGTTGGTCGTCCCGGGCGCGCGCACAGCGGCGTCGACGGCGTCCGCCAGGACGTCGAGCCGCGCCGAGACGCCGCAGTCGGCGGACAGGGACTCGAAGCGCACAGCGCTGTCTCCGACCGTGACGATGGGGTCCGCGGCTCGGATCGCCGCGGCGGTGGTCGCCGGGTGGACGTAGAACCGGGTTCCGGCGACCTCACTCACACGCAGGAGCGCGGCCGCGACGACGTCGGCACGCTCGACCAACCCGTCGAGCATCGTGCCGCCGTCCGTGGTCGCCAGCCCGAGCCGGTCGCCGTCGCCGCCGGACACGAGCATGGACGGCGCGGCATACCGGTACGCCACGGGTAGATCGGCCACAGAGAAGCCATCGGTGCGCGAGCCCGGCGACTTGACCGCTGACGGTCCTGGTCACTCGCCGCCTGCGGCGACCGCCGTCTCCGCGTGGTGCGTGGTGACCCAGAACCGCGCCGCCAGGACGAGCCCGAGCACCAGGAGGCCGCTCGTCAGGTGGAACGGCCACGCCCGGTCCATGCCGGACAGCCAGCCCGAGATCCAGCCGAACGGCGCGACGACGAGCATCACGCACGTGCGCTGGATGGCCATCACCCGGGACCGCTCGTCGCGGTCCACGTGCAGGGCGACGAGCGACTCGGTGAGCATGAAGAGGATGCCCGCACCGAACGCGTCCAGCAGCAGGCAGACCCCCAGCAGCGCGTAGGTCGACGCGGTGGGCCCGTCGCTGCTCGCGGGGATCACCACGAGCAGCAGCTGCCCGGCGAGGTACACGGCGAAGCCCCACAGGGTGGGCCGGCGGAGGTTGAGCACGTGGGTGAGCCGCGGGATGACCGTGAAGAACAGCACCACGGAGAGCACCGAGCGGACCAGCGGGAAGAACGGCAGCAACGCGTCGGCCACGCCGAGGCGCTGGTTGACGGCGACCTGCCAGAACGTGGAGTTGACCAGCGTCACGGCGGCGACGACGGCGCTCAGCGCGAGCGAGAAGAGCGTCCCGCGGGAGTGCAGGATCAGGCTCAGCACCCCGCGGTACTGGGCGAGCAGGCGCCACGTGCTGACGCCGCGGGTCTGCTCGAGCCGCAGCCGACCCGTCCGGGTCTCGGTCGACCACCGGTACAGGAGCGCGACCTTGCCGGTCATGATGACGGCAGCGTTGAGGTAGAGGATCCGCACCGCGGGCTCCAGCCCGTACTGCGCCACGAGGAGCGCCGCGATCGGGGCGAAGATCGCCGAGCAGTCGCCGGCGACCTTGACGAGGGAGTACAGCCGCGGGATCTCCGCCCGGTCCGCGTCCTCGACGAGCAGGCAGTCCCACGAGTTCTGGGTGACCTGCCACGCCCCGTTGACGATCGCCGCCACGAGGAACCACCAGAAGTTCTGCGCGAAGGCCCAGATGAGGCACGGGACGGACCACGCGACGAGGTCGAACACGGCGGTCGTCGCACGCCGACCGAGCTTGTCGGTGATGACGCCGCCGAGCAGCCCGAACCCCACCTGGGACACCACCGACACCGTCGCGACGAGCCCGATCTGCTCGTCGGGCACACCCAGGGCGAGCATGAACACGGATGCGTACGGCAGCACCAGCGCCATCGACAGCCCCCACATGGGTTCCGTCCAGATGGCCGCGCGGGCGTTGCCCGTCAGGCCGACGAGCGAGGCCAGCAGCGGGTTCCGGGGCTTGCGCACGGAGAGAGGTTAAGCGGAGTCGGGGGCCGGATCGCGTCCATGATCATCCGACGGCTCGTCGGGGTGCCGCCCGGTCAGCCCCTGTCGGGGACCGGGCGGAGGTCGGCGCGGCCGTCACCGATGACGATCTCCTGGTCGGGGCAGACCGGGCCGGGGACCACCACCACCTCGCCGGAGGGGAACGCCACCGTGACGTCGCCGTCGGTGCACCCGTAGTCGAGGATGACCATGCCGCCGTCGGAGCCGACCTCGGACTCCTCGCCGTCGACCGTGACGACGACGTCGTCGGGCCCTTCGTTGACGAAGCTCAGGTCCCCCTGGTCGCTGCACGCGGCGAGGGCCCCCACCGCGATCCCGACGACGATCACGCCCGTCACCCGCCGACCCCTCGCCGTCGCCATCTGCGCACCTCCGTCGCGACGCCTTGCCCGGACGCCTCGACGTTAGCGACGCGGGCGCACGCGGAGGACGTCGATCACGCGACCGCCACCGGACCTGCACATGATCGTTCCTGTGGCGGGCTGGATCAGCCGAGGAGCTGATCGGCCGGCACGGAGAGCAGGACCCGGTCGCCCGAGACCTCGGCGATCTGGCCGGCCTCGACGTAGCGGTGGCCGGAGAACAGGCCCCTGGCGTCGACACGCAGGTAGCCGACGCGGGCGAGCCGCTCCCGGGACTGCGGGTCGAGGTCGCTGTCGGCGGCGAACGCGTCCATCAGCGGTGGGAAGTGGACCCCGGTGGGGTCCGCCTGGTCGGCGTCGGACGTGACGGCTGCAGGATCGCCCAGGCGGACCTCCTCCACCGTGCCGACCTTCCCGCCGTCGACGTCGAGCACGGTCATCCCCTCGGCCACCCGCGTGATCGGTGTGTCAGAAGCCCTGGACTCGGTCACGTGCGCCTCCTCATGTCGGTGCCCGCGGCAGGGCCGGTGCTCGGGCGCGACCACGGGCATGGGACGGACCTCGTCTCGACCCTGCCCCGGTCTCATGCCGCGCGCATCTCGAGTCCGGATCAGCGCACGCCGGAGAACGCGAACTCGAAGGTCAAGTCGCCCTGCGGCAGCAGGAACTCCGGGTGCGTCGGCGCGCCCCACGAGTCGTCGCCGCCGACGCCGCGGCGCATCAGGGCCGGCCGCAGGACAGTGTGGAGGATCGGCGGCAGCTCGTTCGGGTGCCGGGCGTTCTCGATCTCGAACGGCGTCCACGGCAGGGCCGAGAACTCCATGCCGCCGGTGGCGCACTCGAAGCGCAGGCCCGCGCCGCGGTCGTCGGTCACCGTCGCCCAGCGCACGCCCGTATGGCTGCCCGCCTCCTGCGGTCGCACGTACGGCGTGAGCTGCGTGGCGACGTCAGCGGAGTACACGCCGAGCCGCGCGCCGAGACGACGATCGACGTAGCACTCCTCGGGACCCTCGCCGTACCAGCGCAGGTGCCGCAGCGCGGCGTCCGCGGTGAAGAGCATGCCGAGCTCGGGCAGGTCCGGCAGGCCGGCACCCGGGCGCAGGGACAGCACCACCTCGACCCGGCCGCTGCCGAAGACCCGGTATCCGACCTCGCACTCGCTGGTCGGCGTCGTCGGCAACCGGTAGCCGTAGCGCACCTCGACGTGGTCCGGGCCCGCGACGACGGTCGGACGCTCCCGGCCCGCCGACGGCTCGCGGTACCGGCTCGCGAGCTGCCACTGCCCGTCGCGGAACGGCATGTCCCAGCCTCGCTCGTTCGACGTCGGCGCGTGCCAGAAGCTCGGGTGCGGGATGCCGCGGAGCAGCTCCCGGCCGCCGTCGGACGTGCGGCCGTAGCGGTAGGAGACCAGCCCACCGGCCGTGCGGGAGAACAGGGCCGTGAAGTGACGGCCACGCACCCCGATGTTGTGGATGCCCTCGACCAGGGTGGGCGCGTCCGCACGGGCCCGGGCGGGTGCCGCCGACGCGCGGGGGGCTGCCGGCACCATGATGACCTGCTGCTCCCAAGCGACCTCGTGGCCGGCGGGGGCCCAGCGGGCGACGTCGCGCAGCCGCAGGGAGACGTCGATCGCGTACTCGCCCGGGGTGCGGGGGACGCTCACGGGCAGCGGGTACGTGCGGGCCTGGCCGGGCGGGACGTCGATCGCGACCCGCTTCTCCGCGAGCACCGTGCCCTCCCGGCGCAGGGTGACGACGCAGTCGAGGTCGTCGGTGCCGACGAACAGCCGGCGGCTGGCGATCTCGACCTGGTCGTGGCTCACCGCGATCCGGAAGGGCTGGTAGAGGTACCTGACCTCCTGGAGCTTCGGCGTCGGCGTCCGGTCGGCGAAGACGATGCCGTTGGCGCTGAACTCGCGGTCGTTGGGCGCGTCCCCGCAGTCCCCGCCGTACCCGAAGTACTCGCGCCCCCACGCGTCGGTGAGGCGGACCGCCTGGTCGGCGAAGTCCCAGATGAAGCCGCCCTGGTACAGCGGCTCGCGGTCCGCGAGCTCGACGTACTTGTCCACGGCACCGAACGAGTTGCCCATCGCGTGCGCGTACTCGCAGAGGATGAACGGCTTGTCGCGGTGGCTCCGCAGGAACTCCTCGACCTCGGCGGCCGGCGTGTACATCTGGCTGACGACGTCGGAGGTCTCCGGGTAGCGCGGGTCCCAGTGCACGCCCTCGTAGTGCACGGGCCGGTCGTCGACCTCCCGGAACCAGTTCGCGACCGCCAGGATGTTCTTCCCGCCGAACGACTCGTTGCCGCACGACCACATCACGACGCTCGGGTGGTTGCGGTCGCGGTTCACCATGGCGGCGGCGCGGTCGAGGAGCACGGGCAGCCACTCCGGCCGGTCGCCGGGCAGGGCCTCCTCGACGGGGATCTCGCCGAGCGCCACCCGGTCCCACCAGCCGTGCGACTCGAGGTTCATCTCGTCGATGACGTAGAGCCCGTACTCGTCGCACAGCTCGTAGAAGCAGGTGGTGTTCGGGTAGTGGCTGGTCCGGACGGCGTTGATGCCGGCCGCCTTCATGATCCGGACGTCCGCCTCGGTCTCCTCCCGCGTCATGAACCGGCCGTTCAGCCCGAACTCGTGCCGGTTCACGCCGTTGAAGACGACGCGCTCGCCGTTGATCCTCAGCAGCCCGTCCTCGATGCCGAACCGCCGCACCCCGACCGGCTGCACGACGACCTCGGTCGCCACGCCGTCGGCGTCCAGCACCTCGAGCTCGAGGCGGTGCAGGTACGGGTCCTCCGCGCTCCACAGGTGCGGTCGGTCGAGGGAGATGGTGAGGTCGCCAGCGTCGTCCGCCGTCAGCTCGCCGTGCCCCACGAGCGTCGCCCGGACCGCGCCCTCGCCGACGACGGCGGCCCGTACCGCGACGGTCGCGCTCGCCAGGTCGCCCGCAACCGCACAGGTCACCCGCAGGTCCTCGAGGTGCACCCGCGGCCGCCGGTACAGCACCACGTCGCGGAAGATGCCGGAGAACCGGTAGAAGTCCTGGTCCTCGATCCACGAGCCGGACGTCCACTTCACCACCTGCGCCGCGAGCACGTTCTCGCCGTCGCGCAGCGCGTCCGTGAGGTCGAACTCCGACGGCGTGAAGGAGTCCGCGGCGTAGCCGACGTAGACGCCGTTCAGCCAGACGGCGACGCAGCTCTCCGCACCGTGGAAGCACACGCTGAGGCGCTCGCCGTCGTCCAGCGGCCGGTCCAGGGTGAACGTCGTGACGTAGCTCGCCACCGGGTTGTAGTGCGTCGGCACCTGCCCCGGCACGACGGCCTCGTGGCCGTCCCACGGGTACTGGACATTCGTGTACTGCGGACGGTCGTAGCCGTGCAGCTGGATGTGCCCGGGCACGGGGATGTCGTCCCAGGCGGACCAGTCGAAGCCGGGCTGCTCGAAGCCCGGCACCACCGCCGCCTGGTTCTTTGCGTAGTGGAACTTCCACAGCCCGTTCAGGGGTTGCTCGAAGCCGCTGACACCGGTCGCGGCCTCGGCGCGCGTGCGGAACCAGCGGTGGTCGGAGCGCGCCGGCAGCCGGTTCTCCGCGAAGTACTCCGGGTCGGCGACCCGGGCGATGTCGAATGTCACGTGCTGGCTCTCTCCGTCGGGGTGCGGGCTCACTTGATGGCTCCGGTGATGCCCTCGGCGAAGCTGCGCTGCAGGACCAGGAAGATCCCCATCGCGGGGAGCGAGGCGATCAGGACGGCGAGCATCAGCACCCCGTAGTCGGTGACGTATCCGGCACGGAGGTTCGACAGGAGCATGGGCATGGTCTGCACGGCGTTGTCGACGAGGATCACCTTGGGCCACAGGAAGTTGTTCCACGAGGTCATGAAGGTGATGACGGCCGCGGCCGCGACGGTGGACCGCATCGTCGGCACGTAGATGCGCGCGAAGATCGCGAGCTCGCGGAGCCCGTCGAGGCGCGCCGCCTCGACGATGTCGTGCGGGAACGACCGCGACGCCTGGCGGAACAGCAGGATGAGGAACGGCGTCGAGATCGCGGGCAGCACGACCGCGATCCACGAGTTCACGAGGCCGACGTCGGCGAACATCCGGAACAGGGGGATCATCGTCGCCGCGAACGGGATCATGATCGCCAGCAGCAGGAAGCCCATCAGCCGGTCCTTGGCCCTCGTGTGGAAGACCTCGAACCCGTAGCCGGCGACCGACGTGATGGCCAGCGCGAGGACGGTCGTCCCGACGGCGATGAGCGCCGAGTACCAGAGCGCCGTGCCGAGCGGCTGGCTGCTCGCGAGGGCGTCGAAGTTCTCCAGCAGGTGCGTGCCGGGGACCATCCGCGAGGCGAGGACGTCCTGGCTGGTGTTCGTCGCGGACACCACCATGAAGTACAGCGGGAACACCGACGCCAGTGCGGCCAGCGACAGGAACACGTAGCCCGGGACCCGGCGCCAGGACCTAGTCACGCTTGTCACCCACCTTCAGCTGGACCGCGGCGAGCGCGGCCACGATGATCAGGATCACGTACGAGATCGCCGCCGCGTACCCGAAGTTGGGGCTGTTCCGGAACGAGACCATGTACAGGTAGTGGGAGATGGTCATCGACGTGTTCGCCGGCCCGCCCGCGGTGAGGTTGAACGACTCGTCGAACAGCTGGAGCGTCCCGTTCGTCGACATGATCGCCGTCAGCAGGATCATCGGCCGCAGCTGGGGGACCGTGACGTACCAGAAGGTCTTGAAGGCGCCCGCGCCGTCCACCCGGGCGGCCTCGAGCGTCGAACGGTCGATGTTCTGCAGCGCGGCCAGGTAGAAGATCATGTTGTAGCCGGTCCAGCGCCACAGCAGGCCGAGGATGATCACCATGCGCGCGGTGCCGGTCTGGCCGAGCCAGTTGACCGGCCCGTCGAGGACCCCGACGCCCACGAGCACGTCGTTGACCAGGCCGTCCGTGGCGAACATGGTCCTGAAGACCAGCGCGTACGAGACCAGCCCGACCGCGCTCGGCAGGAAGATCGCCGTCCGCCAGAGCCCTTTGAACCGCAGGTTCCGGTCGTTGAGCAGGTTCGCCAGGATCAGCGCGAGGATCAGCATGATCGGGACCTGGACGACGAGGTAGATCACCGTCGTCCAGAGCGTCAGGCGGACGTTCTCGTCGTCGAGCAGCCGGGCGTAGTTCGACCACAGCGGCTCGGCCATCTCGAGGCGGGTGCCCGGGCCCGTCTGCAGCGACAGGACGAACGCCTGGATCATGGGCACGAAGTTCAGGCCCAGGATCAGCAGCGACGCGGGGATGAGGAAGCCCCACCCCGTGAGGCTGCGCCGGCGCTCGAGGCTCACCGCGGGCGGACGCCCGGCGCGGCCGGAGCGCCCGGTGCGCCGCTCACGCGCCGGGCGTGCGGAGGACGCCGACCGGGCGGCCTCCGGCGCCGGTGCGGTCTGGGATGACACGGTCGACTCGCCTCCAGGGTGTCGCGGACAGGACCGACAGGACCGATGGGACCGGCCGGAGCCGGTCCCGGGCGCGGCGGGGTGAGGCGGCGCGCCCGGGGCGGGGGCCACCCAAGGCGATCTCGGTGG
>JAEZBT010000102.1 GCA_023426865.1 Actinomycetes bacterium | reverse complement strand
ACGTGACTCGGCTCGACGGGGCGGCCACGGGCCGGCGGGTCGTGGTGGCCGGGGGCGGCTCGTCGGGCGCCGACGCCGCCCTGCACCTCGCGACGACGGGTCACGAGGTGACGCTCCTCGAGGCGGGCGACGACATCGCGGCGGACCTCATCGAGGTGAACCGGACGGCCCTGCTGCGCAAGCTGGTGGAGGCGGGCGTCAGCGTGCTGACCGGGTGGCGCGTCGCGGTCATCGAGGACGACGGCGTGCTCGCCGACGGGCCCGACGGGCGCGTCCACCTGCCCGCCGACACCGTGGTGACGGCGTTCGGCACCCGCCGGGACACCGCGCTGTCCGGCGCGTTCTACCGCGAGGACCCGCGCGTCCACGTGGTGGGCGACTGCGTCGAGCCCGGCGACGTCGGCGACGCGGTGCACAGCGGGTTCGAGGCCGCCGTCGGGCTCTGACCCTGCACGACCGGTAGGCGGAATGAGCCGTCTTGCCCTGCGGGCGCCGCACTATGCTCGCCCCCGTCAAGCCTGACCACACCCGTGACCCCAAGGACGGCGTCCCGTGACCGCTGCAGCGACCCCCGCACCTGCCCCCCGTGGCACCGAGCCCCTCGGGGTGGACGTGCCGGCGACGGTCCCGACGCACTGGTACAACCTGGCCGCCGACCTGCCCGAGCCGATGCCGCCGCACCTGCACCCGGGGACGCGTGAGCCGCTCGGCCCGGCCGACCTCGCGCCGCTGTTCCCGATGGCGCTGATCATGCAGGAGGTCTCGACCGAGCGGTACGTCGAGATCCCGCAGACCGTCCGCGAGATCTATGCCCTGTGGCGGCCGTCGCCGCTGGTCCGGGCGCACCGCCTGGAGCGGGCGATCGGCACCAAGGCGAAGATCTACTACAAGTACGAGGGCGTCAGCCCGACGGGCTCGCACAAGCCGAACACGGCTGTCGCGCAGGCGTACTACAACGCCGTCGAGGGCACCACCAAGCTCACCACGGAGACCGGCGCCGGTCAGTGGGGTGCCTCGCTCGCGATGGCGTGCGCGCTCATCGGCATCACCTGCGAGGTGTGGCAGGTCCGCGCGTCGTACGACTCCAAGCCGTACCGCCGCTACCAGATGGAGGCGTACGGCAGCGTCTGCCACCCGTCGCCGTCGGAGCTCACGGAGGCTGGGCGGGCCATGCTCGCCAAGGACCCCGACACCACCGGCTCGCTGGGCATGGCGATCAGCGAGGCCGTCGAGGTCGCCGCCCAGGACCCGAACGCGCACTACTCGCTGGGCTCCGTGCTCAACCACGTGATGCTGCACCAGAGCGTCATCGGCCAGGAGGTGCTCGCGCAGCTCAAGGCCGCCGGCGAGGAGCAGGCGGACATCGTGTTCGGCTGCGCCGGCGGCGGCTCGAACCTCGGCGGGCTCTCCTTCCCGCTGATCGGCCAGAACCTGCGCGAGGGCACGACGACGCGCGTCGTCGCCTGCGAGCCGGCCGCGTGCCCGTCGCTCACCCAAGGCGAGTACCGGTACGACTTCGGCGACGTCGCCGGGCTGACCCCGCTGCTCAAGATGCACACGCTCGGCCACGACTTCGTGCCGTCGCCCATCCACGCGGGTGGCCTGCGCTACCACGGGATGTCGCCGATGGTGTCGCACGCGGTCGAGCTCGGGCTGATGAGCGCGGTCGCGATCGAGCAGGACGACACGTTCGCCGCCGGCCTGGAGTTCGCGCGGGCCGAGGGCATCGTGCCCGCGCCCGAGTCGACGCACGCGATCGCCGCCGCGATGGACTACGTGCGCACGCAGGCGCGCGACGGCGAGGTCGTCGTGATCGGCGTCTCGGGCAACGGCGTCCTCGACCTGGTCGCGTACGAGGCCTATCTCTGACGGTCGCCGTGACGGTCCGGGTCGCGTCCCGGGAGAGGTGGCCTGACCTGCCGTAACGTGGCTGGCATGGCTCTTCGCGTCCTGTTCCTCGGTGGTCCTGGCATCATCAGCTCCGCGTGCGCGGCGCTCGCGGTCGAGCGCGGCCTCGAGCTGACGGTGGTCAACCGCGGCGTCAGCGCCACGCGCCCGCTGCCCGACGGTGCGGAGGTGCTGCACGCGGACGTCCGCGACGCGGCGTCGCTGCGCGGCGTGCTGGGCGACCGGGAGTTCGACGCCGTCGTCGACTGGGTCGCCTACACGCCGGACCAGGTCGCCGCGGACGTGGCCTTCTTCACCGGTCGCACGGGTCAGTACGTCTTCATCAGCTCGGCGTCGGCGTACCAGACCCCGCCCGAGCGGCTGCCCGTCACCGAGTCCACGCCGCTGCGCAACCCGTACTGGGAGTACTCGCGCAACAAGATCGCGTGCGAGGACGTGCTGGTGCGCGCCTACCGCGAGGACGGGTTCCCGATGACGATCGTGCGGCCGTCGCACACGTACGACCGCGCGTCGGTCCCGCTCGACGGGGGCTGGACGGCCGTCGAGCGCATGCGGCAGGGCAAGGAGGTCGTGGTGCACGGCGACGGCTCGTCGCTGTGGACCCTGACGCACCACGAGGACTTCGCGCGCGGCTTCGTGCCCCTGCTCGGCAACCCCCGCGTGCTGGGGGAGGCGTTCCACATCACCGGCGACGACGTCCTGACCTGGGACCAGGTCATGCGTGCCCTGGGCCGCGCGGCGGGGGTGGAACCGCGCATCGTGCACGTGCCCTCGGACGCGATCGCGGCGGCCGACGCCGGCTGGGGCGCCGGGCTGCTCGGCGACAAGGCGCACTCCATGGTCTTCGACACCACCAAGCTGCGGCGCGTGGTCCCGGAGTTCACGACGACCATCCGGTTCGAGGAGGGCGCTCGCCAGATCGTGGCGTGGCACGACGCCGACCCCGCACGTCGGGTGGTCGACGCGCGGCTCGACGCGGTGATGGACGACCTGGTCGCCCGCTTCCGCGTCGGCTGAGCCCGCGCGCCTTTCGGTCGGCCGTCCCCCGCGAGCCGCGCATAGGCCGCGTCGTGCACCCACCGCCGCTCATGTGACGGGAGTGACGGCTGGGGCAGGTGGTGCGTCACACCTGTCACACCAGCCCCGTGCGTCCCAAGAGCGGCGGTGCGTGCCCGGCCGCGGCGCGATGCACCCACCGTGGGCGGCCAGGGCGGGCGCCCGGCGCTCGTCCGTGGCGGAATAGACGGTGCAGGCCTTGTGTTCTGATGTCAGATGGTTGAAGATTGAACAACCACACGGACAGCGGGAGTACCTCATGATGCAGTTCGGCGTCTTCACGGTCAGCGACATCACGCGCGACCCCACGACTGGCCGCATCCCCACCGAGCACGAGCGCATCCGCGCCGTCGTCGAGATCGCCAAGAAGTCCGAGGAGGTCGGCCTCGACGTCTTCGCGCTCGGCGAGCACCACAACCCGCCGTTCTTCTCGTCCTCGCCGACGACGACCCTCGCCTACATCGCCGCGCAGACGCAGCGGATCATCCTGTCCACGGCCACGACGCTCATCACCACGAACGACCCGGTGAAGATCGCCGAGGACTACGCGATGCTCCAGCACCTCGCCGACGGCCGGAACGACCTCATGCTCGGCCGCGGCAACACCGGCCCGGTCTACCCGTGGTTCGGCCAGGACATCCGCAACGGCCTCGGGCTCGCGATCGAGAACTACGCGCTGCTGCACCGCCTGTGGCGCGAGGACGTCGTCGACTGGTCCGGCAAGTTCCGCACGCCGCTGCAGTCGTTCACCTCGACCCCGCGCCCGCTCGACGGCCTGCCGCCGTTCGTCTGGCACGGCTCGATCCGCACCCCGCAGATCGCCGAGCAGGCCGCGTACTACGGCGACGGGTTCTTCCACAACAACATCTTCTGGAACATCGAGCACACCCAGGCGATGGTCCGGCTCTACCGCGAGCGGTTCGAGCACTACGGCCACGGCAGCGCCGACCAGGCGATCGTCGGCCTGGGCGGGCAGGTCTTCATGCGCCCGAACAGCCAGGACGCGGTGCGCGAGTTCCGGCCCTACTTCGACGTCGCCCCGGTCTACGGCCACGGCCCGTCGCTCGAGGAGTTCACCGAGCTCACCCCGCTGACGGTCGGCAGCCCGCAGCAGGTCATCGACCGGTACGCGGGGATGCGCGACGCCGTCGGGGACTACCAGCGCCAGCTGTTCCTCATCGACCACGCGGGCCTGCCGCTGGAGACGGTGCTCGAGCAGCTCGAGATCCTCGGCACCGAGGTCGTCCCCGTGCTGCGCCGCGAGCTCGCGGTGGGCCGCCCGGCGCACGTGCCGGACGCCCCGACGCACGCCTCGCTCGTCGCCGCGGCCGGCGGTCCGCAGGACTCCACCGTCTACGCCGACGCCGACGGCGTCACCGGCCGCTCACCGAAGGTCGAGGCCACCGCGTGAGGGCCGGGCGCGAGCTGACGATCGCCGTCGTGAGCGCCGGCGTCCGCGAGCCGTCGTCCACGCGGCTGCTCGCCGACCGGCTCGGCG
>JAEZBT010000069.1 GCA_023426865.1 Actinomycetes bacterium | reverse complement strand
CTCACGAGACGCTCGCGATCGCGATGAACCGCCTCGGCGGACGGTCGAACACCGGCGAGGGCGGAGAGACCCCTGAGCGGTTGCGTGACCCCGAGCGACGCAGCGCGATCAAGCAGATCGCCTCGGGTCGCTTCGGCGTGACGTCCGAGTACCTGACCCACGCCGACGACCAGCAGATCAAGATGGCGCAGGGGGCCAAGCCGGGCGAGGGCGGTCAGCTCCCCGGGACCAAGGTGTACCCGTGGGTCGCGGCCACGCGGCACTCGACGCCCGGCGTGGGCCTCATCACACCGCCGCCGCACCACGACATCTACTCGATCGAGGACATCGCCCAGCTCATCCACGACCTCAAGAACGCGAACCCGGTCGCCCGGGTGCACGTGAAGCTCGTCAGCGAGTTCGGGGTCGGCACGGTGGCCGCGGGCGTGGCCAAGGCGCACGCGGACGTGGTCCTCGTCTCCGGCCACGACGGCGGGACGGGCGCGAGCCCGCTCACCTCGCTCAAGCACGCCGGCACCCCGTGGGAGATCGGCCTGGCCGAGACCCAGCAGACCCTCGTGCTCAACGACCTCCGCGACCGGATCGTCGTCCAGGTGGACGGCCAGCTGAAGACGGGCCGCGACGTCGTCGTGGCGGCGCTGCTCGGCGCGGAGGAGTTCGGCTTCGCGACGGCGCCGCTCGTCGTCAGCGGTTGCGTGATGATGCGCGCCTGCCATCTCGACACGTGCCCGGTCGGCGTCGCGACGCAGAACCCGGAGCTGCGCCAGCGGTTCTCCGGCAAGCCCGAGTTCGTCATGACGTTCTTCGAGTACCTCGCCACCGAGGTGCGCGAGTACCTCGCGGCGCTCGGCTACCGCTCGATCGCCGAGGCCGTCGGGCACGTCGAGTCGCTCGACACGCGCGCCGTCATCGAGCACTGGAAGGCCGTCGGCCTCGACCTGTCGCCGGTGCTGGCCCGCCCCGAGCCCCAGCCGGGCTCCGCGCTGCGCCAGACGCGCACGCAGGACCACGGCCTGGACAAGGCCCTCGACAACCAGCTCATCACCCTGGCGCGTGAGGCGCTCGAGTCGCGCGAGCCCGTCCGGATCTCCGTGCCGGTGCGCAACGTCAACCGCACCGTCGGCACGATGCTCGGCTACGAGGTGACGAGCCGGTTCGGCGCCGACGGTCTGCCGGACGACACGATCGACATCAGCCTCACGGGCTCGGCGGGCCAGTCCCTCGGCGCCTTCCTCCCGCGCGGCGTCACGCTGCGGCTGTACGGCGACGCGAACGACTACGTCGGCAAGGGCCTGTCGGGCGGCCGCATCATCGTCCGGCCGGACCGCACCGCGCTGCTGTCGGGCGCGCGCGACGTCATCGCGGGCAACGTCGTCGGCTACGGCGCCACGTCGGGCGAGGTGTACCTGCGCGGCGTCGTCGGCGAGCGGTTCGGCGTGCGCAACTCAGGCGCCACGCTCGTCGTCGAGGGCGTGGGCGACCACGCGTGCGAGTACATGACGGGCGGCACCGTCCTGATCCTCGGTGGAACCGGGCGGAACGTCGCGGCCGGCATGTCGGGCGGCCACGCCTACGTGCTGGACCTGCGGACGGAGCGGGTGAACCAGGCGGCGCTGGCCGGTGGCGAGCTCGAGCTGCGGCCGCTGGACGAGGCGGGCGCTGCCGAGGTCGAGCGCCTGCTGCGGGCGCACCACGAGGAGACCGGCTCGCCGCGGGCCGGCGAGCTGCTCGCGGACCTGCCCGGCGCCCTGGCGCGCTTCACGGCGATCGTGCCGACCGAGTACGACCGGATGGTGGCCGCGCTGGCGGCCGCGGCCGAGGCCGGAGTCGACCCGACCGCGCCCGGGGCGTGGGACGCGATCCTTGCGGAGGTGAACCGTGGCTGACCCCCGAGGCTTCCTCAACGTCCGCCAGCGCGAGCAGGTCCCCAGCCGACCGGTGCCGGTGCGCCTCCTGGACTGGAAGGAGGTGCACGAGCACCTCCCGGCCGACGAGCACGCGGCCCTCCTGCACCGCCAGGCCGGGCGCTGCATGGACTGCGGCGTCCCGTTCTGCCACTCCGGCTGCCCGCTCGGCAACCTCATCCCCGAGTGGAACGACCTCGTGTGGAAGGGGCAGTGGGCGGAGGCGTCCGACCGGCTGCACGCCACGAACAACTTCCCGGAGGTCACCGGCCGGATCTGCCCGGCGCCGTGCGAGGCCTCGTGCGTGCTGGGCATCAACCAGCCGGCCGTGACGATCAAGCAGGTCGAGCACGCGATCGCCGACGAGTCGTTCGAGCGCGGCCTGGTCACCCCGCAACTGCCGTACTTCCTCACCGGGTACACCGTGGCCGTCGTGGGCTCGGGCCCCGCGGGCCTGGCCGCCGCGCAGCAGCTGACGCGCGCCGGCCACACCGTCGCGGTGTTCGAGCGCGACGACCGCATCGGCGGCCTGATGCGCTACGGGGTCCCCGACTTCAAGCTGGAGAAGCACCTGCTCGACCGCCGCATCGCGCAGATGGAGGCGGAGGGGACGCGCTTCCGGCCGGGCGTCGAGATCGGCCGGGACATCACGTTCCGCGAGCTCAGTGCACGGTACGACGCCGTCGTGCTCGCGACGGGCGCGCGCGTGCCCCGCCGGCTCGACATCCCGGGCGCCGACCTGACGGGCATCCACTTCGCGATGGAGTACCTCACGCAGGCGAACCGCGTCGTGGCCGGCGACGAGGTGCCGGACCAGATCCTGGCGACCGGCAAGCACGTCGTCGTGATCGGTGGTGGCGACACGGGCTCCGACTGCGTCGGCACCGCGCTGCGCCAGGGTGCGGCGTCGGTGACGAGCCTGGACATCGGCGCGCAGCCCCCCACGGAGCGGCCGCTCAACGAGCCGTGGCCGGTCGACGCCCGCCTGTTCAAGATCTCCTCCTCGCACGAGGAGGGCGGCGAGCGGACCTACCTCGCGACGACGCAGACGTTCCTCGGCGAGGACGGGCACGTCACCGGGCTGCGTGTGGCGACCACCGTCTACACGACCGACGGTCAGCGCGTGCCGAGCGAGCAGATCAAGGACATCCCGGCCGACCTGGTCATCCTCGCCATGGGCTTCACCGGCCCGGAGACCGAGGTCCTCGCGGAGCAGACCGGCGCCGACGTCACGGGGCGCGGGCTCATCGCGCGCGGGGACGACTACTCGACGTCGGTGCCCGGGGTGTTCGTCGCGGGGGACGCCGGACGGGGCCAGTCGCTCGTCGTCTGGGCGATCTCCGAGGGACGTGCGGCGGCGGCCGCGGTCGACTCCTACCTGCGCTCGAGCGGCGACCCGACGATGGCGACGTCGCAGATCGTGCCGCGGCGCGGGTCGGAGCTCCCGGCGCCCGTCGCGCCGACCACGCGGCCGATGCGGCCGTAGCAGACCTGGCGCGCCGCGGATCCCGGTGGCGGCGGCGCGCCTGAACGTGTCCCACCGGGAACGTGAAGATATGCCCGGCGACCAGCTGGTCGCGGGGTCGAGCAATAGGCTGGAGTCATGCGCAAAGCGAAGATCGTCTGCACCACGGGTCCCGCGACGGACACCCCGGAGCAGATCCAGGCACTCGTCGACGCCGGTATGGACGTCGCCCGGATCAACCGGAGCCACGGCGCCCCAGAGGAGCACGAGGCGATCATCGGGCACGTGCGTGCCGCCGCGAAGGCCTCGGGCCGCGCGGTCGCGGTGCTCGTCGACCTCCAGGGCCCGAAGATCCGGCTCGGCCGGTTCAAGGACAACGCGAAGGTGGAGCTCGCCGAGGGCGATGTCTTCACCATCACCACCGACGAGGTGGTCGGTACCAAGGAGCTGGCCTCCACCACGTACAAGGGCCTGCCGGGCGACGCCCGCGTCGGTGACCGCATCCTCATCGACGACGGTCGTGTCGCCGTGCGGATCACGGCCGTCGAGGGCACCAACGTCGTGACCCGGGTCGAGGTCGGTGGCCCCGTCTCGAACAACAAGGGACTCAACCTCCCCGGCGTCGCGGTGAGCGTGCCGGCGATGTCGGCGAAGGACGAGGAGGACCTGCGCTGGGCCCTGCGCCTCAAGGCCGACTTCATCGCGCTGTCGTTCGTCCGCAACGCGTCGGACTACGAGGACGTCGCGCGGATCATGGCGGAGGAGGGCCGGAAGGTCCCCGTCATCGCGAAGATCGAGAAGCCGCAGGCCGTCGAGAACCTCGCGGAGATCATCGAGGCGTTCGACGGCATCATGGTCGCCCGCGGCGACCTGGGTGTCGAGCTCCCGCTCGAGATGGTGCCGATCGTCCAGAAGCGTGCGATCGAGCTGGCGCGGCGCTCGGCCAAGCCGGTCATCGTCGCCACGCAGGTGCTCGAGTCGATGATCTCGGCTCCGCGCCCGACGCGCGCGGAGGCCTCCGACTGCGCCAACGCCGTGCTCGACGGTGCCGACGCGGTCATGCTCTCCGGCGAGACGAGCGTGGGTGAGTACCCGATCGAGGCCGTGCGCACGATGGCGCGGATCATCGAGAACACCGAGCAGCACGGCCGCGACCGGATCGCGCCGCTCGGCTGGAGCCCGCAGACCCGCGGTGGCGCCGTCACGCACGCCGCCTCCGAGGTCGGCGAGACGCTGGGCGCGAAGTACCTGGTGACGTTCACCCAGAGCGGTGACTCGGCCCGGCGCATGTCGCGGCTGCGTTCGCCCATCCCGCTGCTGGCCTTCACGCCGCTGCCCGAGGTGCGCAACCACCTCGCGCTCAGCTGGGGCGTGCAGACGTACCAGGTGCCGCACGTCGCGCACACCGACGCGATGGTGCTCCAGGTGGACCAGACCCTGCTGGTGAACGGCCTGGCGGAGGACGGCGACCTCGTCGTCATCGTGTTCGGCGCTCCCGTGGGCGTGCCCGGCACGACGAACTCGCTCGTCGTGCACCGCATCGGTGGCGACGCGCCGCGTCGCTGACCCTGTTCGACCCGGCGGCCCACGGC
>JAEZBT010000040.1 GCA_023426865.1 Actinomycetes bacterium | reverse complement strand
GCGGGGCCGCGCCCGGGCCCCCCGCCCCCCCCCCCCCCACCGCTGTGTGGCCGATCTGGCGCCGGCCAGTCAGGTCGTGGTCAGCCGGCGATGCCGGACTCGACCTCTTCGGCGGTCCAGTAGCCGGAGTCGACGAGCTCGGACTGGATGTTGTCGGTGTAGATGATCGTCGACTCGTCCAGGTGCGAGGGGACGACCTTCACGCCGTTGTCGTAGTCCTCGGTGTTGTTCGCCTCGGGCTCCTCACCGTTGAGGTAAGCAGTCGCGGCGATGACGGCCTGCGCGGCCAGCAGACGGGTGTCCTTGAAGATCGTCGAGAACTGGACGTCGTCGGCGATGAGCTTGACCGACTCGATCTCCGCGTCCTGGCCGGAGACGATCGGGAAGCCCTCGGCGATGGTGGCGGGGTAGCCGGCGTTCTGCAGCGCGACGATGATGCCGCGGGACAGACCGTCGTACGGGGACAGGACGCCGTCGACCTTCGACCCGTCGTTGTACGTCGACGTCAGCAGGTCCTCCATGCGCCGCTGGGCGGTCTCCTGCTGCCACCGCAGGATGTTGACCTGCTCGATGGTGGTCTGGCCGGACTTCACGACGAGGGTGCCGTCGTCGATGAGCGGCTGCAGGATCGACATCGCGCCCTTGAAGAAGAAGTGCGCGTTGTTGTCGTCCAGCGAGCCCGCGAAGAGCTCGATGTTGAACGGGCCCGTGGCGTCGCCCTCGGAGCCGTCGGCGTTGAGGACGCCGAGACCCACGAGCAGCGAGGTCGCCTGCTGCACGCCGACCTGGAAGTTGTCGAACGAGACGTAGAAGTCGACGTTCTCCGAGTCACGGATGAGACGGTCGTAGCTGATGATCGGGATGCCCTTGTCGGCGGCCGACTGCAGCTGGCCCGACAGCGTGGTGCCGTCGATCGCCGCGATGATCAGGGCGGTGGCGCCCTTGGAGATCATGGCGTCGATCTGCTGCTGCTGGGTGGGGATGTCGTCGTTCGCGTACTGCAGGTCGACCTCGTAGCCGAGCTCCTCGAGGCCCTCCTTCACGGCGTTGCCGTCGGCGATCCAGCGGGACGAGGTCTGGGTCGGCATCGCGACGCCGATCAGGCCACCCTCCGCGGTCTCCTCGGTGGTGCCCTCGTCAGTGGTGTCGGTCGTGTCGTCGTCGCCACCCGCACCGCCCCCGCCGCACGCGGCGAGGGACAGGGCGAGCGTCAGGCCCGCCGCGACGGCGGCGAACTTCCTGGTGCTCATGAATCTCCTCCTCGAGAGATGTACTGCTCTTCCTGAGTCGGGGCGCTCCCGTTGGACCGTCCCGGGCGACCTGACCGCCACCTCGGGACCGGCCAGGAAGTCCTTGTTCCTCGTGCGCTACTCGACGCGCACGACGTCGAGCCCTGCCCGTTCGAGCCGGCGCACCTCGTGCTCTGGTGCGGACGGGCCCGTGACGAGGGTGTGGACGTCGGCGAGCCGGGCGATGCGCCCGAGGTGCGTCTGCCCGAGCTTCGAGCCGTCCGCGACGACCACGGCGCGGCGCGCGGCGACGATGATCGACCGCTTGACCTCGGCCTCGGGCAGGTTGATGTTGGTGAACCCGTCGGGGTCCACGCCGTTGCAGCCGATGAACGCGATGTCCACGTGCAGCTGCTCGAGCAGGACCGTCGCGAGCGGGTTCACGAGCGAGTGCTGGAGCCGGCGCAGCGTGCCGCCGGTGACGACGACGGTCAGGCGCGGCATCGCGTGCTCGAGCTCGAGGGCGATGTTCAGGCCGTTGGTGACGACGGTGACGCGCTCGAGGTCCGTGCGCGCGACCAGCGCCCGGGCCACGGCGGTCGTGGTGGTGCCGACGTCGAGCAGGACGCCCATGCCCGACTGCACCAGCGACGCGGCGTACTCGCCGATCCGCTGCTTCTCGTGCGCGAACTCGACGAGCGACTCCTCGAACGACGGCTCGGGCCGCGCGTTCCGCGAGGGCGGCATCGCGCCGCCACGGACCCGGCGCACGGCGTGCGAGGTCTCGAGGGACGCGAGGTCGGCACGCACGGTGACGTCGGAGATGCCGAAGGTCTCGGCCAGCTCGGACACGCGGACGAACTCGCGGTCCGTGATGAGCTGGAGCATCCGCTCGCGCCGGACCGGCACGGGCAGAAGGTCGGTCTCTTCGTTGAGCACGCGACGATTGTGAGCGATAACAACGGGTGGGTCAACTTCGTGAAGTCAACTTTCGATTACGAAACCGTAACGCTGCTTGCGACCTGGTAACGAAACTTCCGGCACCGGCTCGAAAGCCCTCACGACGGGGCACCACGCACAAGGGGGCGGCGAAGGCGTCTTACGCGCGCCAGCGGCTGGCTTTCCCAACCGAAAGCATACGCAAGCCTGCGCCACCCCGTCGAGGGTGCATCGAGTGGGAGCGCGACCTCCGGAGTGGCCTGCCGCTCGTGGTCGCCGAGACCGAGGCTTTGCCGCGAGACCGAGGGTCCGAACCCCTCGTCCTCGGCGCAAACCCTCGTCCTCGGCGACGTGATGCTCGCTCGCGCGAGCCTCCGGGCCCGCGCGCCCGGTCAGAAGCCCTGAGCCAGGTGGAACCAGACCTGGTTCCAGCGCAGCTCGTTGGCGAAACCGCGCGTGGTCGTGGACTCGTCGATCACCAGCAGCTCGGTCTTCGCCATCGCCGCGAAGTCGGCGAACACGTCGACACCGACCTGCGTGGTCATCACCGTGTGGTGCGCCGCGCCGGCCATCAGCCAGGCCTCGGCCGACGTCGCCAGGTCCGGCGCCGGGCGCCACACCGCGCGCGCGACCGGCAGCTTCGGCAGCGCCGGGTGCTCGACGATGTCGACGACGTTCGCCGTCAGTCGGAACCGGTCCCGCATGTCCGACATCGCGACGACGAGGCCCGCCCCCGGGTCCGTGTTGAACACCAGCCGGACAGGGTCCTCCTTGCCGCCGATGCCGAGCGGGTGGATCTCCAGGCTCGGCTTGCCGGTCGTGAGGCTCGGGCAGATCTCGAGCATGTGCGCACCGAGGATCTTCTCCTCTCCGGGCGTCAGGTGGTACGTGTAGTCCTCCATCAGCGAGGCGCCGCCGGGCAGCCCCTGGCCCATGACCTTCGCGATGCGCACCAGGACGGCCGTCTTCCAGTCGCCCTCCGCACCGAAGCCGTAGCCCTTGCTCATCAGCCGCTGCACGGCCAGGCCCGGGAGCTGGCGCAGCGCACCGAGGTCCTCGAACGTCGTGGTGAAGGCGGTCGCGCCCAACCCCTCGAGGAGCCTGAGCAGGGCCAGCTCCTGGCGGGCGCCGTAGCGCAGCGAGTCGTGCCGCTCGCCGCCCTTGCGCAGCGGCGCGACGACGTCGTACAGGTCCTCGTACTCGGCGACCAGCGCGTCGACGTCGGCGTCGGACACCTCGTCCACCGCCGCGACCAGGTCGTTCACGCCCCACGTGTTGACGCTGACGCCGAACCGCACCTCGGCCTCGGTCTTGTCGCCCTCGGTCACCGCGACGTTGCGCATGTTGTCGCCGAAGCGGGCCAGGCGCAGGTCGTGGGCGGCCCCCCCCCCCGCGCCCCCGCCGCCGCCC
>JAEZBT010000485.1 GCA_023426865.1 Actinomycetes bacterium | reverse complement strand
GCTCGTGGGGCTCGAGGGCCTCGGCCGCCGGGCCGCCCGCCACGGCTACCCCGTGCTGTGGGGCGACGCGCGGGTCGGGGAGGTCACCTCGGGGGCGCCGTCGCCCACCCTGGGCCGGCCGATCGCGATGGCGTACGTGACGCCCGAGGCGTCCGCGCCCGGGACCGAGCTGTCCGTCGACGTCCGTGGCCGCGCCGAGCCGGTGCGCGTCGTCGAGCTGCCCTTCTACCGTCGTCCCAGCTGAGCACCGGAGGTCACCCGTGAGCACCATCCCTGAGAACCTGCGCTACACCACCGAGCACGAGTGGGTGACGGACGAGGACCCGGTCACGATCGGTATCACGTCCGTCGCGGCCGACGCCCTGGGCGACATCGTCTTCCTCGAGCTGCCCGCGGTCGGCACGGCCGTCATCGCCGGCGGTGTGTGCGGCGAGATCGAGTCGACGAAGTCCGTCTCGGAGCTGTACTCGCCGGTCACCGGCACCGTGGTCGAGGTCAACGAGGGCGCGATGAGCGACCCCGCCGTCGTGAACTCCGACCCCTACGGCGCCGGCTGGCTGATCAAGGTCGCGGCGACGTCGTTCGGCGACCTCATGAGCCCCGAGGAGTACGCCGCGCACGCGGCCGGCTGAGCCGACCGACCGGGTGGCGCGGCCCTGCCGGGACCTTCGGGGGGCCGGTCGGGCCGTCGCACGCGTGACGATCATGGGGTGCGCACCTACCTCGACTGCTACCCGTGCTTCCTCCGGCAGGCCCTGACGGCCGCGCGCATGGCGGGCGCGACCGACGTCGTCGAGTGGCGGGTGCTCCACCACGTCCTGCAGCTGCTGCGTGACGTGCCGGAGGGTGCGACACCGCCGGTGCTCGCGGACCAGATCCACCGCCTCGTGCGGGAGACCGTCGGGCACGGCGACCCGTACGTCGACGTCAAGGCGTCGACGACGGCCGCCGCGCTGGCCTTGTACCCGCGGCTCACGGAGCTCGTCGCGTCGAGCCCCGACCCGTTCGGGACGGCGGTGCGGGCCGCCATCGCCGGGAACGTCATCGATCTCGGCGTGCGCGACGACGTCCCCGACCTGTGGGAGACCGTCGAGCGGGTGCTCGCCGCGCCGCTCGCGATCGACGACCTGGCCCTGCTGCGTGAGGCGGTCGCGGCTGCGGACCACGTGCTGTACCTCGCCGACAACGCGGGGGAGACGGTCTTCGACCGGGTGCTCGTCGAGGCGCTGCCCGTGCCTGTGGTCTACGCGGTCAAGGGCGGGCCGGTGCTCAACGACGCGACCACGGCCGACGCCCGCGCAGCAGGTCTCGACGGCTGCGCGACGGTGGTCGACACGGGCAGCGACGCACCCGGCACGACGCTCGCGCTGTGTTCACCGGAGTTCCGGGCGGCGTTCCTGGCGGCACCGGTCGTCATCGCCAAGGGCCAGGCGAACTACGAGACGCTCAGCGACGCGGGCCCGCGCGTCTTCTGCCTGCTCCAGGTCAAGTGCCCCGTCATCGCGCGGGACGCCGGGGTCCCGGTCGGCAGCGTCGTCGTCCGGCGGTCGGTGCCGGAGGACGACGCCGCGCATTCCTCGATCTGATCATGGAGCGTTTGTCCTCGGTCGGGGCGGGACGGCTGCGGACCGGCGAGTGATTCGGGACGTTCGTCGGGGGAGGGAGGGATGTCGACCTCGGGCGGCGGAGCGGGAGTCGGGCGCCGAACGGGTGAGGAGCGGCTCCAGCACTACTCCGAACGGGTGATTCTTCACCCGTCCGTGTGATCTCGGTTCCATGCCGCTGACCTGCGGTAATGCCCTGTTGATCTCGGCCATAGCGCGTCCACCGAGGCCCCGCAACTGCATCCGGTCAGAACTTCGGGTGAAAACCGCGTCATCGCGGGTGAAGTCCTTGCTCTCTTCAGGTGTAGCGACAGCGACGGTGCTCCCCCGCACCGGGCAACACCTGGAGGTCATCATGACGGAACTGCGCGAGGTCCCGACCCAGCGGACCGCACTGACGCGGCGCGAGCGCGTGATCCTGTCGAACCTCGACGAGGACGTCACCCTCGAGCAGATCGCTGCGCGGCTCTTCGTCACGCGGAACACGGTGAAGTCGCAGGTGCGCTCCGTGTACAAGAAGCTCGGCGTGAGCACCCGCGCGGAGGCCGTGGCCTGCGCGAAGGCGATCGGCCTGCGCTGATCGGACCGGCACCGGCGGCGACGCCGGCGCCCTCCGGCCGCGCGCCGGCCCCCTCGGTCAGGGTATGGCCGACCGACCTCCCGGGCCCGGGTAGGGTCGGAGCACCAAGTGTGTGCCCCGGCCCCACCCGGGCCTTGTCGTTGCCGCAGGAGAGTGCGTGGAGCCTCCGCTCGGCCCCGTCTCGGACGAGCACTGGGCGCCTGACCACATTGTGCTGGCCAGGCGTGTGCTCTCCCACGCCGGTCGGCTGTTCGTGGAGCGCGACGCGAACGGGGCGGTCATCGTGCACTCGCCGCTCGCGGACATGGCGGCCGTCGAGCACCGCTACCCGGCGTGGGCGCTGGGGCCCTTCGGCCGGATCGAGCCCGAGTTCGCCGTCCCCCGGCGGCCGGGGGTGTACGCCATCGTCTCGGCGGGGGTCGTCCGCTACGTCGGGGCGTCGAGCGACCTCGAGCGCACCTTCGGGGCGCGCGACGGGCTCGGCCACATCTCGCGCCGCGACGCGACGAGCAGGCGGCACGAGGAGGCCTGCCGGCTGAACCGCCTCGTCGTGGCGGAGGCCGTGGCGGGCCGGGCGCTGGACCTGTACCTGCTGCTTCTCGAGCCGCGTCGCTGGTGGGGCGGCCGCAACGGGGAGGCGCCGTCCGCCGTGGCGGCCGAGATCCTGTCGGCCGCGCGCCCGGAGTGGCACCTGCCCGAGTGACGGGACCCCCTCCCCACGAGTGGAACGAACCTGCGGCGATTCGGTCTCGAGTGGAACGTTGTGCTCCCGTTGCGTTCCACTCGGGTGGGGGTGGATCTCGGTGGCGCCGGCGTCTGGGAGGCTGTGCGCGTGAGTTCGCCGATCGTCGTCGTGGCCGCCGCCCTGGTGGACGACCTCGCCACGCCCCGCCGGCTGCTCGCCGCCCGCCGGGCGGGCCCGCAGAAGCTCGTGGGCCGGTGGGAGTTCCCGGGCGGCAAGGTGGACCCGGGGGAGACGCCCGTCGAGGCGCTGCACCGCGAGCTGCGCGAGGAGCTCGGGATCGGCGTCGAGCTGGGCCGGGAGTTCGTCGGGCCCGACGACGACGCCTGGCGCCTCTCGTCGGCCTACACGATGCGTCTGTGGCTGGCCCGGGTGGCGTCGGGCGAGCCGGCGCCGCTGGTCGAGCACGACGAGCTGCGGTGGCTGGCCCCGGGCGCGTGGCTGTCGGTGCCGTGGCTCGACGCCGACGTGCGGATCGTGCAGGCGCTCGCGACGCAGGTGGGCGCGGCCCGCTAGCTGTAGTGCCCGAGGACCACCGGGCACGAGGCGAGGTGGTCGTCCACGAGGCCGCACGCCTGCATCGACGCGTACGCGGTGGTCGGGCCGATGAAGCGGAAGCCCACGGACTTGAGCTCCTTGGCGAGGGCGACCGCGGCGGGCGTCGTCGTCGGGACGTCGGCGTACGTGCGCGGGCGGTCGGTCTCGGGCCGGGGGCCGGGCGCGTGCGCCCAGGCGAGGTCGGTGAGCGTCCGGCCGGCCGCCCAGAGCCCGAGGACGGCCCGGCCGTTGGCGATCGTGGCCTCGATCTTGGCCCGGTTGCGGATGATGCCCGGGTCGGTGAGCAGCCGCGCGACGTCGCTCTCGCCGAGCGCGGCGACCGCCTCCGGGTCGAAGCCCGCGAACGCCGCGCGGAAGGCCGGCCGCTTGCGCAGCACCGTGAGCCACGAGAGCCCGGACTGGAACGCCTCGAGGCAGAACCGCTCCAGCAGCTCGGCCTCCCCGCGCACGGGCACGCCCCACTCGGCGTCGTGGTACTCGGCGTAGAGGGCGTCGCCGTCGCCGAAGCAGCGCCTCGGGGTCTCGTCCATGCCGCGCACGCTAACGGCCCGGCCCGACGCGCGGCCCGCCTCATCCACAGGCCCGGCTCGGCCGGTGTCGCGGCGCTCCGGCCCCTCAGCCGTCACCGCGCGCGGCCTCGGCGGCCGCCACGAGGCGTGCGACGCCGTCGAGCATGAGGTCGACGCGGAAGCCCGCGCCGCCGTCACCGTCCTCGTCCGACGGGTCGTCGAAGGCGCCGGACTCCAGCGCCTCCCAGATGCGCGGGTGCTCCTCCGGCGTCGTGAGCAGGCGCAGGAGCGTGTCGAAATCGACGAGCGCGGGGTGGGCCGCGGCACCGGCGGGCTCGTGCGCCGGCGGAGCGCCGACCGTGCTCCTGGGTGCGAGGGTGTTGGCGAGCAGGATGCCCTCGCTGAGCACGAGCAGGGAGGCGGCGCCCAGCACCTCGACCCGCTCGCCCACCGACAGCGGCGTGTCCGCGAGCGTCTCGAGGCAATCCTCGAGCATCCGCACCCGGCGCGGCCCGAGCGCGGGCATGGTGTCTGCGGCCTGCATGAGCCACGGGTGGCGGACGGTGAGCGCGAGCTGCCGGTCGCACCACGCGTGCAGCCGGGCGCGCCACGGCGGGGCGTCAACGGGCGGCGGGGCGAGGAAGCCGCGCCCGGGCTCGTCGGCGAGCGCGGCGTCGTACATGAGCCCCAGCAGCTCGTCCTTCGAGGTGACGTAGCGGTAGAGGGCCATCGTGGTCACGTCGAGCGCCTCGGCGACCCGCGCCATCGACACGGCCCGCAGGCCCTCGGCGTCGGCGAGCGTGATCGCCGCCTGCGTGATCTGGTCGAGGGTCAGGGTAGGGCGGGGCCCGCGGCGGGGACCCTCGGCCGTGCGCCAGAGGGCGGCGAGCGGCGAGGGCAGGTCCTGCGGGCGCTCAGGGGTGAGCCCGGCGGCCTCCGCACGGAGCCGTGCCCGCTCGGCCTGGCGCTCGGCCCGCTGCGCCTTGACCTGGGCGTCCAGGGCGGCGCGCTCGGCC
>JAEZBT010000310.1 GCA_023426865.1 Actinomycetes bacterium | reverse complement strand
GGATGGGGCGGGCCGGGGGCGGCTGGCCGAGCCGGGATGGGGCGGCTGGCCGAGGGGATGGGCGGGGCGGGCGGCTGGCCGGGTCGGTCGGGCCGGGATGGGCGGGGGCGGGCGGTTGGCCGGGTCGGTCGGGCCGTGCGGCGTGCCGGTTACTTCAGCAGCTTGGACATCCGCCGGTCGGCGAGCGGCTTGCCGCCCGTCTGGCAGGTCGCGCAGTACTGCAGCGCGGAGTCCGCGAACGAGACCTCGCGCACGACGTCGCCGCAGACCGGGCACGCCTCGCCGGTCCTCCCGTGCACGCGCATGCCGCGGCGCTTGGCGTCCTTGAGCTCGGCGGCCGGGCGTCCGGCCGACGCCGCCAGCGCCTCGCGCAGCACCTCCTGCACGACGTCGTGCAGCCGCGCCAGATCCGCGTCCGACATCGAGCCGGTGAGCGCGAACGGGCTCATCCGGGCTGCGTGCAGGATCTCGTCGGAGTAGGCGTTGCCGATGCCCGCGATCGTGCGCTGGTCGCGCAGCAGCCCCTTGATCTGCTGGTTCCGCGCCCGGGCGAGCTCGGCGAACCGCTCGGGGGTGAACGCGGGCCCCAGCGGCTCGACGCCCAGCGAGGCGACGAGCGGCACCTGAGCGGCGGCGTCGACCACGTGCACCGCGAGGCGCTTGCGCGTGCCCTGCTCGGTGAGGTCGAAGCCGGCGCCGTCGTCGAGCACGACGCGCAGGGCCAGCGGCGACTTGCCGGGCCGGACCACCGTGGAGGGGACGGCGTCGTACCAGCGGACCCAGCCCGCGCGGGACAGGTGCCACACGAGGTGCGGCCCGTCGGTGGCCAGGTCGAGCCACTTGCCGTGCCGCGCCACCGCCACCACGGGCCGGCCGACCAGGTCGGACGGCGCCGGCGCGTACGTCTTCAGGGCGCTGATGTTCGCGACCGCGACCGACGCGATCGCCCGCCCGACCGCGCGGTCGGCGAGGAAGCGGGCGAGGGACTCGACCTCGGGGAGCTCCGGCACCCACCCATCGTGCCCGTCGAGGACACGCGGGCACACCCCCGCGGGGCGACGTCGGGCCGGGCGTCGTCGCGCGCGCCACTACGCTGACGCCCATGCTCCTGCGGATGTCGACCCTGTTCGTGCGCACGCTCCGGGAGGACCCGGCCGACGCCGAGGTCCCCAGCCACAAGCTCCTCGTCCGCGGCGGGTACATCCGCCGCGCCGCGCCGGGCATCTACACGTGGCTGCCGCTCGGCCTGCGCGTGCTGGGCAAGATCGAGCGCGTCGTGCGCGAGGAGATGGACGCCATCGGCGCGCAGGAGGTCCACTTCCCGGCGCTGCTGCCCCGCGAGCCCTACGAGGCGACGAACCGGTGGACCGAGTACGGCCCCAACCTGTTCCGGCTCCAGGACCGCAAGGAGGCCGACTACCTCCTCGCGCCCACGCACGAGGAGATGTTCACGCTCCTGGTCAAGGACCTGTACTCCAGCTACAAGGACCTGCCGCTCGCGCTGTACCAGATCCAGACGAAGTACCGCGACGAGGCGCGCCCCCGCGCCGGCCTGCTGCGCGGCCGCGAGTTCGTCATGAAGGACGCCTACTCGTTCGACGTCGACGACGCCGGCCTCGACGCCGCCTACCAGCGCCAGCGCGAGGCCTACCAGCGGATCTTCACGCGCCTCGGCCTGGAGTACGTCATCGTCGCGGCCATGTCGGGCGCCATGGGCGGCTCGCGCAGCGAGGAGTTCCTCACCCCGACGGCGATCGGTGAGGACACGTTCGTGCGCTCGCCCGGCGGGTACGCGGCCAACGTGGAGGCCGTCACGACGCCCGTCCCCGAGCCGGTCCCGTACGACGACGCCCCGGCCGCTCACGTCGAGGACACCCCGGACACGCCGACGATCGAGTCGCTCGTCGCGCTCGCGAACGAGAGCTACCCGCGGGCCGACCGCGCGTGGACCGCCGCGGACACCCTCAAGAACGTCGTCCTGGTGCTCACCCACCCGGACGGGGAGCGTGAGCTCGTCGTCGTCGGTCTTCCCGGCGACCGCGAGGTCGACCTCAAGCGCCTCGAGGCGGCCGTGTCGCCCGCCGAGGTCGCACCGGCCACCGAGGCCGACTTCGCCGCCCACCCTGAGCTGGTCAAGGGCTACCTCGGCCCGGCCGCAGTGGGCGCGGCGAACACCGGGCGCGACGACGCCGTCCGGTACCTGCTCGACCCGCGCGTCGTCCCGGGGACCCGGTGGATCACGGGCGCCAACGTCGAGGGTCGCCACGTGTTCGACCTGGTCGCGGGCCGCGACTTCACGGCGGACGGCACCATCGAGGCCGCCGAGGTGCGCGCCGGTGACCCGGCGCCCGACGGCTCGGGGCCGCTCGAGCTCGCGCGCGGTATCGAGATGGGTCACATCTTCGCGCTCGGCCGCAAGTACTCCGAGGCCCTCGGCCTGAAGGTGCTGGACGAGAACGGCAAGGCCGTCACCGTGACGATGGGCTCCTACGGCATCGGCATCTCCCGTGCCGTCGCGGCGCTGGCGGAGGCCAACCACGACGACGCCGGGCTGGCCTGGCCGATCCAGGTCGCCCCGGTCCAGGTGCACCTGGTCGCCACGGGCAAGGACGAGGCGGTCTTCCACGCCGCGGCGGAGCTCGCCAGCGAACTGCACGGCGCCGGTGTCGAGGTCCTCTACGACGATCGCCCGCGCGTCTCGCCCGGCGTGAAGTTCGCCGACGCGGAGCTGCTCGGGGCGCCCGTGCTGGTCGTCGTCGGGCGCGGGCTCGCCGACGGCAACGTCGAGCTCCGGCTGCGCCGCGCCGCCGACGCGCGGTCCCTCGGTATCGCGGTCGAGGGCGAGCGGCCGGTCGCCGAGCAGGTG
>JAEZBT010000395.1 GCA_023426865.1 Actinomycetes bacterium | reverse complement strand
GGGGCCGGGGGCCCCCCGCGGGGGTGGGGGGCCACGACGAGCGTCGCCGCCTGCAGCACCGCCCACATGGTCATGGCGACGGCCACGACGAGTCGGGTACGCCGGCTGGGGCCGGCCATCAGTGGCTCAGCCCGAAGCGCTGGTGGAGGCGGCGCAGCGGCTTCGGCGCCCACCAGTTGGCGCGGCCGAGCAGCGTCATGGTCGCCGGGACCAGGAGCATGCGCACGAGGCTCGCGTCGATGAGCACGGCCACCGCGAGGGAGAAGCCGACCTCCTTGATGACGAGGAGCTTGCCCAGGACGAAACCGACGAAGACGACGATGATGATCGCCGCCGCCGACGTGATGATTCGCCCGGACCGCTGGAGGCCCACGCGCACCGCCGTGTCGTTGTCGAGCCCGGCGTCGTGCTGCTCCTTGATGCGCGAGAGCAGGAAGACCTCGTAGTCCATGGCCAGTCCGAACGCGAAGGCGAGCACGAGCGCGAGGACGTACGTCTCGATGCCGCCGGTCGAGCGGAACCCGAGAAGGCCCTCCAGGTGCCCGTCCTGGAAGGCCCACACGAGCACGCCCACCGTGGCGGTCAGCGAGACGGCGTTGGTCAGGAGCGCCTTGATCGGGATGAGGACCGACCCGGTCATGAGGAAGAGCAGGGCGAGCGTCGCGACGGCGACGATGCCGAACGCCCACCACACGCGGTCGACGAGCGCGTCCACGAAGTCGATCTGGTTCGCCGCCTGGCCCGTCACGACGACAGGGAACGACGCGGGGACCTCCCGGACGGCCCGGACGACGTCGGAGGTCTCGGGGCCGCCCGGGTCGGGCGAGGCCGGCCGGACACCCACGTAGACGTACCCGCCCAGCGGACTGGGCGGATCCACGGACGCGACCCCGGGGAGGTCGGAGAGCCGGGTCCTCCAGGCGGTGACCTGCTCGATCGAGCCGGCCGCCACGACCTGCACGGCGGGCGCTGCCGAGCCGGGGTACTGGCGGGCGATCTCCTCGACGTAGGCGCGCTGGTCGGAGCCCTGGGGGAGCAGCTCGATGGTCGAGTTCCGCAGGGAGAGGTCGGCGGCCGGGAGCGCGAGGACCGCGAGGGCCGCCAGGGAGCCGAGCAGAGTCAGCCACGGGTGGCGCTGCACGCGCTGGGCGAGCCGGGAGAAGAGTCCCTCGCTCGCGGTGACGTCGCCGGTGCGCCGGGCGATCATCCGCAGGCCAGGGATGCGACCGACGAGGCCCGGCTTGAGCACCCGCCGGCCGGCCAGGCGCAGCACCGCGGGCACGAGGGTGAGTGCCGTCGTGAGCGCCACGAGCACGACCAGGGCGCCCGCCGTCCCGAAGGAGCGGAGGATCTCCGGCTCGAACACGACGAGGCCGGCGACCGAGATCGCGACCGTGAGCGCCGAGAAGGCGACGGTCCGGCCGGCCGTGCGCATCGCGGCCCGCAGGGCCTCCTCGACGGCGCCGTCCCCACGCCGCCGGCGCACCGCGGCCCCGTCGTCGGTGTCGACGAGCCGGTGCAGCTCCTCCCGGAAGCGCGACACGATGAGGAGCCCGTAGTCGATCGAGAGGCCGAGGCTGAGGATCGTGACGACGTTGATCACGCTCGAGTCGAGGTCCATGACGTAGGAGAGCCCGTACACCGTGCCGAGCCCTGCGGCGATCGATGCGAGCGCGCCGACCATGGGCATGGCCGCGGCGAGGAAGCCACTGAAGACCAGCACCATCACGATCAGTGCCACCGGCAGGGAGACCGTCTCGCCGATCCTCAGGTCGGCCTCGACCTGGTCGCGGATCTCCTCGACGATGAGCGACGTGCCGCCCACGCGACCGGTGACCGCACCGCCCTGCGACGAGAGCTCGCCGGGCACGGCCCGCAGGATCGCCTCGACGGACGCGAGCGCGGCGTCCGCCCGCTCCTCGGGCAGGGCGTGCTCCAGCTCGACGACGACGAGGAAGCCGTCGCCGTCGGCGGCCACGAGCGGAGCGGCCGCTGGACTCGCCGGCCCCTCAGGCACCACGTAGGGGTCGATGACGGTCGCGACGCCCGGCACGGCCGCGAGGTCGGCGTGCAGGATCGCCATCTGGCGCGACAGGTCGGTCGAGCGGGGGTCGACCCCGCGCACCGCGAGCGTGAGGCTCTCGCCCGTCGTGGAGGCCTCGGCGATGATCGCGTCGCCGCGCGCGCTCTCGGAGCCGGGGACGCCCGGGGCGCCGGTCTCGAGGCGGTCGAAGACGGACTCGCCCCCGACGCCGAGCGACGCCACGGCGAAGCAGGCGCCGGCGGCGACGACCCAGGCCAGGACCGTGATCCGCGGGCGACGGGCGATCGCGCGGCCGAGGAAGTCGAACACCTCTGCAGCATTTCAGGTCGCGGGCGTCCCGGGCACGTCCACGGGTGATCATTCGGCCCGTCGCCGCCCCGTCGGGGCGACGCCGACGTCGCACGCGGCTCGTAGGCTGCGCCCATGGACCTGTTCGACGCCGCGAGCTCCACGACCGAGGGGCTCCCCGGCGTCGGGGCGACGGCGCCGCTGGCGGTCCGCATGCGTCCGCGCACCCTCGACGAGGTCGCCGGCCAGGAGCATCTCCTCGAGCCGGGCTCGCCGCTGCGCCGCCTGGTCGAGCCGGGCGACGAGGGCGCGCGGCGCGCGGCGCCGTCGTCGGTCGTGCTCTGGGGCCCCCCGGGGACGGGCAAGACGACGCTCGCGTACCTCATCGCGACGACGTCCGGCCGCCGCTTCGTGGAGCTCTCCGGCGTCGCCTCGGGCGTGAAGGACGTCCGCGCGGTGGTCGAGGAGGCCCGGCGCCGGCTGGCGACGGGCGGCGCCGAGACGGTGCTGTTCATCGACGAGGTGCACCGCTTCTCCACCACGCAGCAGGACGCGCTGCTGCCGAGCGTCGAGAACCGGTGGGTGACGCTGGTCGCGGCCACGACGGAGAACCCGAGCTTCTCGGTCAACGCGCCCCTGCTGTCGCGGTCGCTGCTGCTCACGCTGCGCCCCCTGACCGACGACGACGTCCGCGCGCTCGCCCGTCGGGCGCTCGCCGACGAGCGGGGCCTCGACTCGTCCGTCGCCGTCGACGACGAGGCGCTCGAGCACCTGCTGCGCCTCGCCGGGGGGGACGCCCGCAAGGCGCTCACCATCCTCGAGGCCGCGTCCGGCGCCGCACTGGCCGACCGGGACCCGGACGCACCGGCCGACGAGCCGGCGGTCGTCGCCCTCGCGCCGGTCGAGCGCGCGATCGACGTCGCCGCGGTCCGGTACGACCGGGACGGGGACCAGCACTACGACGTCGTCAGCGCGTTCATCAAGTCGATGCGCGGGTCGGACGTCGACGCCGCCC
>JAEZBT010000372.1 GCA_023426865.1 Actinomycetes bacterium | reverse complement strand
GCAGCACCCAGGTGCTGCCGGCGGCCCCGGCGCGGGCGGGGCGGCGCGGGACGAGACCTGGCCTCCGCAAGGGACTTGAGATCGCGTTCTTCGTGACGCCGGCCCTCGTGGTGTTCCTGGGGTTCGTGGTATGGCCGGTGTTCAAGGCCATCCAGTACTCCCTGTACAACTGGCGGGGCTACGGCCCCATGGACCGGTTCGTGGGCACGGACAACTTCGAGTACGTGCTCGGGAATGACGTCTTCCAGGGTGCCCTCTGGCACAACCTCATCATCGTGGTGCTGTCGATCGTCATCCAGCTCCCGCTGGGCCTGGCGATCGCCCTCCTGCTCAACCGGAAGATCCGCGGCCGCAACGTCCTGCGCACCCTCGTCTTCGTGCCCTGGGTGCTCTCCGAGGTCGTGACCGGCGTCATCTGGCGCCAGATGCTCCAGGCCGAGTTCGGCCTGCTGGAGACGCTGCTCGACGCCGTCGGCATCCCGACGCCGCAGCAGGGGTTCCTCGGTGACCCGGACTTCGCCCTCGGTGCGGTCATGGTCGTGCTGACGTGGAAGTACCTCGGCCTCGCGATCGTGCTCTTCCTCGCCGGCCTGGCCGGTGTCCCGGAGGAGCTCAACGAGGCGGCCCAGATCGACGGTGCGACGTGGTGGCAGATCCAGCGGCGCGTCACCATCCCGCTGCTCGGTCCCACCGTTCGCACGTGGATCTTCCTGTCGATGATCGGCTCGATCCAGGTGTTCGACATGGTCTGGATCCTCACGGGTGGCGGACCGGCCGAGTCGACGAACACGATGGCGACGTTCCTCTACGCCTGGGGTGTCGACCGGAACCTCATCGGCGTCGCATCCGCGGCCTCGGTGGTCATGTTCGTGATCGCGCTCGTGTTCGCCCTCTCGTACCAGCGCCTGGTGCTCCGTCGTGACGCCATCGACTACGTCCCGCGCAAGGCCAGGAAGGTGGCGGCCCGATGAGCGCCATGACAGAGTCCCGTCACGCGTCGGCCCCGGCCGAGGGCGGCCGTCGTGGCCCGGGCGCGGGTCGCGGGGGGAACGTCCTCGTCTACGTGGTCGCGGCGTTCGTCGTCGCACTCACCGTCGGTCCCGTGCTCTACGGAGTCCTGTCGGGCTTCCGGACGAACACCGACCTGTCGCGCAACCCGTCGGGCTGGCCCGACGTTTTCACGATCGACAACTACAAGAACATCCTCACGGGGGACCGGTTCTGGGGCTACGCGTTCAACTCGACGATGATCGCGCTGATCACCACGGCGATCGTGGTCGTCGCCGGCCTCATGGCGGCCTACCCGCTGGCGCGGTACCAGTTCAAGCTCCGTGAGCCGCTGTACCTGGTCTTCGTGATGGGTCTGCTCTTCCCCGTCGCGGTCGCCGTGATCCCGCTGTTCATCATGATCACGAACGACCTGGGCTGGGGCGACACCTGGTGGGGCGTGGCGCTGCCACAGGCCGCGTTCGCGCTGCCGATGACGGTCGTGATCCTGCGGCCGTTCCTGGCCGCTCTGCCCAAGGAGCTCGAGGAGGCGGCGCTCATCGACGGCGCCTCGCGGATCGGGTTCTTCTGGCGGATCCTGCTCCCGTTGTCCGGACCGGGCGCCGTCACGGTCGGGGTCCTGGCGTTCGTCGGCTCGTGGAACGCGTACCTGCTGCCGCTGCTGCTCCTGCGCAGCGACAACATCAAGACGCTGCCCCTCGGTGTGGCGGACTTCTCCACGCGGTACTCGGTCGACGTCGTCGGCGTGTTCGCATACACGTCGCTGGCGATGATCCCGGCCCTGATCTTCTTCCTCTCGCTGCAGAACAAGATCGTCAACGGTCTGCAGGGTGCGGTGAAGGGCTGAGGGCCTAGCGGTTTCCATAACGGATCGGGGGCACAGTGGCGCTCCTGCGCCCCCGATCGCCTGGTGGCACGGGCCCCTGGCGCGCTTGCGTCAGGGGCCCGTGCCACAGTCATGTCCATGGCCCTCACCGTGATCCCCGATTCCGAGGTCACCGCCCGCGTCGACGCCAGGCACTGGCGCGTCCTGCTGGGCAGGCTGCACGCCACGTTCACCACCGGCAGCTTTGCCGCCGGCCTCGAGCTGGTCGAACGGGTCGCCGCAGCAGCGGAGGAGGCGAACCACCACCCGGACGTCGACCTGCGGTACCCGGCCGTCCACGTCGCACTCGTGTCGCACGACGCGAACGGGCTCACCGAGCGGGACGTCGCGCTCGCGGCCCGGATCAGCGCGATCGCCGACGAGCTCGGCCTGCCGGGGGACACGGGCGCGCCGCTGGCGCTCGAGGTGGCCGTGGACGCGCTCGACATCGGTGCGGTCCGGCCGTTCTGGAAGGCCGTGCTCGGCTACGAGGACGAGCCGCCGCCAGCGCCGGACGCCTCTCCTGCGCTGCGTGACCCCGCCGGCCGCGGTCCGGCCGTGTGGTTCCAGCAGATGGACGCGCCGCGGTCGCAGCGGAATCGGATCCACCTCGACGTCACCGTCCCGCACGACGTCGCCGAGGCCCGGGTGCGCGCGGCGATCGACGCGGGTGGGCACCTCGTGAGCGACGCCGCCGCCCCGGCGTTCTGGGTCCTTGCCGACCCCGAGGGAAACGAGGCGTGCGTCTGCACCTGGCAGGGGCGTGCCTAGACTCCCGTCATGACGACGACCCCCGGGACCTCGGCCGCGACCCCCGACGTCAAGCCGCGCTCGAGGCAGGTCACCGACGGCCTGGAGGCGACCGCGGCGCGCGGCATGCTCCGCGGCGTCGGGATGGGTGACGACGACTTCGCCAAGCCGCAGATCGGCGTCGCGAGCTCGTGGAACGAGATCACGCCGTGCAACCTGTCGCTGGACCGCCTCGCCAAGGCCGTGAAGAACGGCGTGCACGCCGCTGGCGGCTTCCCGCTGGAGTTCGGCACGATCTCCGTCTCCGACGGGATCTCCATGGGCCACGAGGGCATGCACTTCTCCCTGGTCAGCCGCGACATCATCGCCGACAGCGTCGAGACCGTCATGCAGGCCGAGCGGCTGGACGGCGCCGTGCTCCTGGCCGGGTGCGACAAGTCGCTGCCGGGCATGCTCATGGCGGCGGCGCGCCTGGACGTCGCGGCCGTCTTCCTCTACGCCGGGTCCATCGCACCGGGCTGGGTCAAGCTCTCCGACGGTACGGAGAAGGAGGTCACGATCATCGACGCCTTCGAGGCCGTCGGCGCGTGCGCGCGGGGCCTCATGAGCGCCGACGACGTCGACCGCATCGAGCGCGCGATCTGCCCGGGCGAGGGCGCCTGCGGTGGCATGTACACCGCCAACACCATGGCCTCGGTCGCGGAGGCCATGGGCATGTCGCTCCCGGGCTCCGCGGCCCCGCCGTCGGCGGACCGCCGACGCGACCAGTTCGCGCTGCGCTCGGGCGAGGCGGTCGTGGAGCTGCTGCGCCGGGGCATCACCGCGCGCCAGATCATGACCAAGGAGGCGTTCGAGAACGCCATCGCCGTCGTGATGGCCTTCGGCGGCTCGACGAACGCTGTCCTGCACCTGCTCGCGATCGCGCACGAGGCGGAGGTCGAGCTGTCGCTCGACGACTTCGCCCGCGTCGCGGCCCGGGTGCCCCACCTGGGCGACCTCAAGCCGTTCGGCCGGTACGTGATGAACGACGTCGACCGGATCGGCGGCGTGCCGGTCGTGATGAAGGCTCTCTTCGACGCCGGGCTCCTGCACGGCGACTGCCTCACGGTGACGGGGCGGACCGTGGCGGAGAACCTCGCGGACATCGCGCCGCCGGACCCGGACGGCAAGATCCTCCGGTCGCTCGACGACCCGATCCACCGGACCGGTGGCATCACGATCCTGCACGGGTCGTTGGCGCCGGAGGGTGCGGTCGTGAAGTCCGCGGGCTTCGACGCGGACGTCTTCGAGGGCACGGCGCGGGTGTTCGACCGGGAGCGGGCGGCGATGGACGCGCTCGAGGACGGCACGATCCAGCCGGGCGACGTCGTCGTGATCAGGTACGAGGGGCCGAAGGGCGGGCCCGGCATGCGCGAGATGCTCGCGATCACCGGTGCGATCAAGGGCGCCGGTCTCGGCAAGAGCGTGCTGCTGCTCACCGACGGCCGGTTCTCGGGGGGGACCACGGGCCTGTGCGTCGGACACGTCGCGCCGGAGGCGGTGGACGCCGGGCCGATCGCGTTCGTGCACGACGGCGACCGCATCCGTCTCGACGTGGCGAACGGGACGCTGGACCTCCTCGTGACCCCCGAGGAGCTGGCCGCGCGGGCCGTGGGGTGGGCGCCCCTGCCGCCGCGGTACTCGCGCGGGGTGCTCGCGAAGTACGCCAAGCTCGTGCAGTCGGCGTCCCGCGGGGCCGTGCTCGCCTGAGGTGCCGCGGGGCGCCCGGTCGTCCGCGAGGGCGGCTCAGGGCGCGACGACCTCCCTGGCGGCACTGACGTCGCCGAGCTCGAAGCCGTGCGGCACGGCCAGCCATGGCCGCGTCTCCCCGGTGTCGAGGTCGACCGCCGCGAGGGTGACCTGGGCGGTCCCGGGGGACCAGGGGCCGTCATCGGCCACGAGGCGCCCCCCGACGAAGCCGTGTGCGTTGACGAGCCCCTCGACGCCGAGCGGCGTCGACCCGCCGGTCCGGGCACCGACGAGCACGTGGTGGTTGCCCGCGTCGGTCATCGCTGCCTCCCAGTCCCAGGCGAGGACCGTGCGTGCGTCGGCCCACGGGTCGCCGCGGACGATGTGCGTCATGAACCGCTCCTGGGCCCCACCCGAACCATCGACGCTCGTGACACGGAGGGTCTCCCACTCCTCGTCCTCGCCCTCGAGCGGGCCGTACCCGATGCCGTAGACGAGGAAGCGGCCGTCGGGGGAGTAGGCGAGGTTGTTCTCGAGCGGTGCCGACTCCTGGACGTGCTCGACGACGCGTGCGCCGCCGGTCGCCAGGTCGACCTCGTGCACCCAGGTGTCCGTCCCGACGTAGGCGTAGCCGGGGCCGGGCGCCGGGTTGGCGACGAGACAGCCCGAGACGACACCGACCCGTCCGTTCGAGGCCCACGCGGCATCGTCGGCCCAGCAGTCCTCGGCGACGCGGCCGTCCGGCACGGGCACCGGCACGGGACGCGCGGTGCCGGTGGCCAGGTCCACGACCTCGACGGCGACGAGCGTCTCGGGCGTGTACTGCCGGCGCAGGATCGTGCGCCCGTCCGGGGACAGACGCATCGAGAGGGAGGTCGATGCCCCGGGCACCTCGAGGCGCACCCACTGCGCGGCGTCGGCGTCGAAGGCGAGCACGAGCGGCTCGGACGTCGGGCCGAGCACCTCGACGACGGCGGCGGCGCGGGCGACGGTGCGGACGGGCACCGCTGCCGGGTCCAGCAGCTGCTGCGCGAGCAGGACCTCCGCGGGCACGGGGT
>JAEZBT010000282.1 GCA_023426865.1 Actinomycetes bacterium | reverse complement strand
CCCCAGGGTTGCGGGGCTCGGTGCCGGTTCCCGCGGGGCCGGGCACGCTGCCGCCCGCCGGCAGCGGCTGGACCACGGCGGGGGCCGCCGCGGCGTCCGGCTCGCGCAGGTGGGCGCCTTCGGGGTCCTCGTCGGTCTTCGGCGGGAAGAGCCCCGGCGGTACCCCCTTGCCGTCCCAGTTGAGGAGGTTGACGCGTGCCTTGCGGGTGGCCGGGTCGGCGACCGTGTCCGTGGTCTGCCGCTGGGACAGCATGTGGAAGTTCTCCACGGCGATCGGGTCGTTGCGCCCGGAGCCCTCGCCGAACGGGCCGGACCCACCCATGCCCGGGCCGCCCTCGTAGTCGAGCGCGCACTCGGTGGCCAGCTCCTCCAGCGAGTGCGCCTGCTCGGCGTGCGCGGTCGGGATGACGTACCGCTCGTCGTACTTCGCCAGCGCCAGCAGGCGGTACATCCCCTCCATGTCCGCCGCGGACATGCCGACGGACGCCGGGATCGCCGGGTCGCCGTCGCGGCCCATCGAGATGTCGCGCATGTAGGAGCGCATCGCCGCCAGGCGCCGCAGCACGGCGTCGACGGGTGCGACGTCACCCGCCGTGAAGAGCTCGGCGAGGTACTCGATCGGGATGCGCAGGGCGTCGATGGCGGCGAAGAGGTTGCCGCGGTCCTCGGCGTCCTCCCCCGTGTCCCGGACCACGTCCACGACCGGCGACAGCGGCGGGATGTACCAGACCATGGGCAGCGTCCGGTACTCCGGGTGCAGCGGCAGGGCCACCTCGTAGCGGTGGATGAGCGACCAGATCGGCGACCGCCGCGCGGCGTCCACCCAGTCCCGCGGGATCCCCGACGCCTCGGCGGCCCGCTGGACCTCCGGGTCGTCGGGGTCGAGGAACACGGAGCGCTGCGCCGCGAGCAACTTCGTCTCGTCGGGTTCACTGGCGGCCTCGAGCACACGGTCGGCGTCGTACAGGACGAGCCCGATGTACCGCAGACGGCCGACGCACGTCTCCGAGCACACGGTCGGCAGGCCCACCTCGATGCGCGGGAAGCAGAACGTGCACTTCTCGGCCTTGCCCGTGCGGTGGTTGAAGTAGATCTTCTTGTACGGGCACCCCGTCACGCACTTGCGCCAGCCGCGGCACTTGTCCTGGTCCACCAGGACGATGCCGTCCTCGGACCGCTTGTAGATCGCGCCCGAGGGGCAGGACGCCGCGCACGACGGGTTGAGGCAGTGCTCGCAGATCCGCGGCAGGTAGAACATGAACGTCTGCTCGAACTCGAGCTTGACCTTGTCCGAGACCTTCGCCAGCACCGGGTCCGCCTGGGTGAGCGCCGGGGCACCGCCGAGGTCGTCGTCCCAGTTGGCGCTCCAGGAGATCTGCATGTCCTGGCCGGAGAGCAGCGACTTCGGACGCGCGACGGGAGTGTGCTCCTGCAGCGGCGCGCTGGTCAGCCGCTCGTAGTCGTACGTCCAGGGCTCGTAGTACTCGTCGATCGACGGCTGCTTGGGGCTCGCGAAGATCGTGAACAGGTTCTTCAGCCGGCCGCCGGCCTTGAGCTGCAGGCGCCCGCGCCTGTTCAGGGTCCAGCCGCCCTGCCAGCGCTCCTGGTCCTCATACGTGCGCGGGTAGCCCTGTCCGGGCCGCGTCTCGACGTTGTTGAACCACACGTACTCGGTGCCGGTGCGGTTCGTCCACGCCTGCTTGCAGGTGACCGAGCACGTGTGGCACCCGATGCACTTGTCGAGGTTCATGACCATCGCCATCTGGGCCATCACGCGCATCAGTACGTCACCTCCTGGCTGCGGCGGCGGACCACCGTGACCTCGTCCCGCTGGTTGCCCGTGGGGCCGAGGTAGTTGAACGCGTACGAGAGCTGCGCGTAGCCGCCGATGAGGTGGCTCGGCTTGATGAGCAGGCGGGTGAGCGAGTTGTGGATGCCGCCGCGCCTGCCCGTGGTCTCCGACCGCGGCACGTCGATCAGCCGGTCCTGCGCATGGTGCATGTAGACCGTGCCCTCGGGCATCCGGTGGGACACCACCGCCCGGGCGACCACGACGCCGTTGCGGTTCACCGCCTCGATCCAGTCGTTGTCGGCGATGCCGGCCTTGGCGGCGTCCTTGTCGCTCATCCAGATGGTCGGGCCGCCCCGCGACAGCGAGAGCATGAACAGGTTGTCCTGGTACTCGGAGTGGATCGACCACTTGTTGTGCGGCGTCAGGTAACGCACGGTCACTCCCACCACGCCGCCGGCGCCGTCCACCTCGCCCGTGTGCCCGACGGCGTTCTCACCGAACAGGTCGGACATGTTCAGCGGTGGTCGGAAGACCGGCAGGGACTCCCCCAGCTCGGTCATCCAGTCGTGGTCCAGGTAGAAGTGCTGGCGGCCGGTGAGCGTGTGCCAGGGCTTGAGCCGCTCGACGTTGATCGTGAACGGCGAGTAGCGCCGCCCGCCGTGCTCGGTGCCCGACCACTCCGGCGAGGTGATCACCGTCGTCGGCGCGGCCTGCGTGTCGGCGAAGGTCACCTGTTTGCCCTCGTGCTCGGCCGCCAGGTCCGCCATCTGGGTCCCGGTGCGCTTCTCGAGGGTGTGGAAGCCCTGCACCGCCAGGTGCCCGTTCGTCGTCCCGGACAGCGCCAGGATCGCCTCGCAGGCGTGCACGTCCCGGGTCAGCAGGGGCCGACCCTCGACGATGCTCCCCGTGCCCTGCGCGACGCCGTTCTTGCGGCCCAGGTAGGCGACCTCGCGCCCGACGTCGAACGTGACGCCCTTGGTGGTGGCTCCGAGCGTGTCGAGGAGCGGCCCGAGCGTGGCCATCTTGGCGGCGACCGCGCCGTAGTCGCGCTCCACGGTGACGATCTTCGGCATCGTCACCCCGGGGACCGGCTCGCACTCCCCCTTCTTCCAGTCGCGGACGATGCCATGGGGCGTCGCGAGCTCGTCGGGCGTGTCGTGCATGAGCGGCACGGCGACGACGTCCTTGCGCACGCCCAGGTGCTGCGCCGCCAGCTCGCTGAACCGGCGGGCCATCCCGTGGAAGATGTCGAAGTCCGTCCGCGTCTGCCAGGGCGGGGCGATCGCCGGGCTGAACGAGTTCACGAACGGGTGCATGTCCGTGGTGTTGAGGTCGTACTTCTCGTACCAGGTCGCCGCCGGCAGCACGACGTCGGAGTAGACCGTCGTGCTCGTCATCCGGAAGTCCAGGGAGACGAGCAGGTCGAGCTTGCCCGTGGGCGCCTCGTCGTGCCAGACGACGTCCCGCGGGCGGGCCTCGGGCGGCGCCTCGGTCGCCCGCAGGTTCGAGTCGGTCCCCAGCAGATGGTGCAGGAAGTACTCGTTGCCCTTCGCCGAGCTGCCGAGCAGGTTCGCGCGCCACACGGTCAGCACGCGCGGGAAGTTCTCGGGCGCGTCCGGGTCCTCGGCGGCGAACCGCAGCCGCCCGGCCTTGAGCTCGGCCACGACGTGGTCGGCCACGCCCACACCGGCCCGGGCGGCGTCGTCGGCCAGGTCGAGCGGGTTCTTGTCGAACGTCGGGTAGGACGGCATCCAGCCGAGCCGCGCGGACTGCGCGACGACGTCGGCCGTCGCCTTGCCCGTCAGGTGGCCGCCCGCCCGGCCGGGCACGTGCGCGGCCAGGGTGTCGGCGCCGAACGCGTCGTAGCGGAACTGGTCGGTGTTCAGGTACCAGTACGCGGTCTGCACCATCGTGCGCGGCGGCCGCGACCAGTCGAGCGCGTTGGCGTACAGCCCGTGCCCGGTGACCGGACGCACCTTCTCCTGGCCGACGTAGTGGGCCCAGCCGCCGCCGTTGACGCCCTGGCAGCCGGTGAGCGTCGTCAGCGCGAGGAAGGACCGGTAGATCGTGTCGGAGTGGAACCAGTGGTTGGTCCCGGCGCCCATGAGGATCATCGAGCGCCCGCGGGACTCCTCGGCGTTCGCCGCGAACTCCCGGCCGATGCGCTCCGCCTTCGCGGCGGGCACCCCGGTGAACTGCTCCTGCCACGCCGGCGTGCAGGGCTGGCTCGCGTCGTCGTAGCCGGTCGGCCACGCGCCCGGCAGGCCCTGGCGGCCGACGCCGTACTGCGCCAGCAGCAGGTCGAGCACGGTCGTGACCAGGCGCCCGGCGACCCGGCGGACGGGCACGCCGCGCCGCACCGTGGACGCCGCCCCGTCCAGGGTGTCGAACCGCGGCAGGACGACCTCGACGGCTTCCCCGGCCTGCGTGGCACCGACCTCGACGCCGCCGGCCGAGAGCATCGGGTCGACGTCGCCGAGGTCCAGGTTCCAGCGCCCCGCCCCGGCCTCGCCGTAGTGGTACCCGAGCGAGCCTCCCGGGACGACCGGCTCGCCGGTCCGCGCGTCGAGGAGCACCGTCTTGAAGGCGGCGTTCTCGGCCTTCGCCTCGCTGCCGCCGAGGTCGTCGGCGGTGAGGAACTTGCCCGGCAGGTACGCGCCGTCGTCGGTCTCGTCGAGGCGCACCAGGAACGGCAGGTCGGTGTACCGCTTCGCGTAGTCGGTGAAGTACGGCACCGGGCGGTCCACGTAGAACTCGCGCAGGACGACGTGCCCCATGGCCATGGCGAGCGCGCCGTCGGTGCCCGGCGCCGCCGCGAGCCACTCGTCTGCGAACTTCACGTTGTCCGCGTAGTCGGGCGAGACCACGACGACCTTCTGGCCGCGGTAGCGCGCCTCGACCATCCAGTGGGCGTCGGGCGTGCGCGTGACCGGCACGTTCGAGCCCCACATGATCAGGTAGCCGGCGTCCCACCAGTCCCCGGACTCCGGCACGTCCGTCTGGTCGCCGAACACCTGCGGGGAGGCGACGGGCAGGTCGGCGTACCAGTCGTAGAACGAGAGCATCGGCGCGCCGAGCAGCGCGTGGTACCGGGCGCCGGCGCCGTGCGACACCATCGACATCGCCGGGATCGGCGAGAACCCGGCGACCCGGTCCGGGCCGTAGCGACGGATCGTGTGCACCTGGGCGGCCGCCACGATCTCGAGCGCCTCCTCCCACGACGCGCGGACCAGGCCGCCCTTGCCGCGGGCGGCCTTGTAGCGGCGGGACGCCTCGGGGTCGTCGACGATGCTCGCCCAGGCCTCGACCGGGTCGCCGGTGCGGGCGCGCGCGGCGCGGTACATCTCGAGCAGCAGGCCGCGCAGGTACGGGTACCTGATGCGCGTGGGCGAGTACGTGTACCAGCTGAACGCCGCGCCACGCGGGCAGCCCCGGGGCTCGTACTCCGGGCGGTCCGGCCCGACCGACGGGTAGTCGGTCTGCTGCGACTCCCACGTGATGATCCCGTCCTTGACGTAGACCTTCCACGAGCAGGAGCCGGTGCAGTTCACGCCGTGCGTCGAGCGGACCACCTTGTCGTGGCTCCAGCGGTCCCGGTAGAAGGCGTCCGCGTCCCGCCCGCCGATCTGGTGCAGCGTCCGCAGGTCCTCGGAGACCTCGCCTCGGCGCAGGTGCCGACCCATGCGCAGGATGGCGTCCGACGCGGGACCGTCGAGGCCTGCGCTAGCTCCGGTGGCGGCCTGGGTCATCGTGGTCTCCTTCGTCGGGTCGTCGACCAGGTGCGGGCATCACGTCCGGCCGGCGCCACCGGCCACGGTGATCAGCTCGGGCGGGGCGCTCCCGGGCGGGCGTACTGCGTCCAGGCGAGCACGGTGCTCGCCGCGAAGTACACGACGGCGCCGAAGAAGAACGCGCGGGGCGAGACGGCGGACAGCGCCATGCCCACGAGGAACGGCCCGAACGCCGCGATCGACGAGGTGAACCCGATCACGCCCCCGGCCTGCCGCCGGGGGAAGATCATCGGCATCTGCTTGAACGTCCCGGCGTTGCCGATCCCGGCGAAGAAGAACACGACGAGCATCCCGATGAGGAACGGCCCGAACTGGCCGCGCGACGTGGGGCTCAGGAAGAACGCCGTGAAGAGCGTGCTCACGGTCATCCCGACCCCCGCCACGAAGGTCCACACGGCTCCGCCGTACCGGTCGCACAGGGGGCCCCAGGCCGCCCGGGTCGCGGACCCGACGAGCGGGCCCAGGAACGCGTACTTCAGCGGGTCCGGCGCGTCGGCGAAGCTGCCGTACTCGTTCTTGATGATGAGCCCGAGCTGCGCGGCGAAGCCGGAGAACGCCCCGAAGGTCATGACGTAGATCGCGCTCATGTACCACGTGTGCCGATCACGGAAGATGTCCAGCTGCTGACGGAAGTTCGCCTCGACGGGGACGCGGCGCAGGAACACCGCGGCGAGCACCATCCCGAGGACGACCCAGGGCACGAGCACGAGGCCGGCGTTGTGCAGCCACATGTGACCGCCGTCGATCTTCTCCTGCGGGCTCAGCGCGGTGACCCCGAGGAGGCCGAAGCCCACGACCCACGGCGTGAGGAACTGGATGAGGCTCACACCGAAGTTCCCGAGGCCGGCCTGCAGGCCCAGCGCCGTCCCGGCCATCCGCTTGGGGAAGAAGTAGCTGGTCGAGGGCATGAAGCCCGAGAAGGCCCCGCCCCCGACGCCGCACGCCGCGGCCAGGAGGATCAGCACCCAGTAAGGGGTGTCCACGTTCCGCACCGCGAACGTCCACCCGAGCATCGGCAGGAGAAGGAGCGTCGCCGACCCCCCGACGAGCGTGCGCGTGCCCACGATGGGCGGCAGGAACATGTAGATCAGCCGCATGAGCCCGCCGGAGAGTCCCGGGACCGCGACCAGCCAGTAGAGCTGGGCGTCGCTGAGGTCGTAGCCGATCGTCGTCAGACGGGGCGCGATCGCGCTGACCAGGTACCAGACGCAGAACGCAAGCGTGAGGTTGTAGGTCGTGATCCACAGCGTCCGCCACGCGAACCGCTTGTCCCAGCGCTCAGGGTCCTCCGGGTCCCACCGCGCCAGGTCGACGCTGGGGTTGACGATCGCCATCGTTCCTCCGGGTGCCAGGAGCGGCCACGGTCCCGCTGCCATCCTGTCGAGTCTGGGCGCGCGACGCGAGAGGACGTGGCCGAGAAACCCGGGAAAACTCCGGATAGTGGCGCGGACCGACCGTCAGAAACCCTCGAGGTGCAGCACGCAGTGGCGCGGGCCGACGAAAGGCTCCAGGCTCTCGGCCCGGACCGGCCCGCCCTCGGCCGCGAGGACGTCCCGTGCGAGGTCCAGGTGCACCTCGCACATGAGCTCGGTGCGCTCGTGGGCGAGCGTGGCGTACGGGCAACGGTGCAGGTGCACGGCGCGCTCCGGCGCGGCCACCTCCGGCGCGAAGCCCAGGTCGTCCAGATGCAGGTCCAGCGCGGCGAGCTGGCCCGCGACCTCCTGCGCCGCAGCGTCGTCGGCGGACGCCTCCACCGGCAGTTCCAGGGCCTGCCTGGCACTGGCCAGGTACGCCTCGCGGAACCGCTCGTCGGCGGTGGCCGCTGCCCGTCGGCGCACGACGGCGTAGCGCAGCCTGGGGCGCCCCTGCGTGCCGCGGTGCTCCGCCGCGCTCTCGACGAAGCCCGCCGCGACCAGCCGGTCGAGGTGCTCACGGGCCGTGTTGTGGTGCAGACCGGTGGCCGCGGCGACCTCGGTGACGAGCGCCGGCTCGCCGGCCTCGCGCAGGAAGCGCAGGATGGCCAGACGGCGTGCCGAGGCCAGCGTCCGTCCGGTCACGCCCGCGCTCATGGGACGAGTATTCCCGGACCCGGGCGTCTCATGTTGCCTCGTCCACTGGGTAGCGTGGGCCGGATCCGCGGGTGGGCCCGCCGGGACCGACGGCGCACGCGAACCGACGACGACCGATGAGGGAGCCGATGACCGAGGTCAGGGCGGGGAACGACTGGGACCCGCGCGCGCCGGAGGTGCTGGCCGACCAGCTCGTTGCGTACGACGCGATGCGCGGGCGGTGCCCCGTCGCGCACAGCGACTACCTCGGCTGGACCCTGTTCCGGCACGACGACGTCGTCGCCGCCGCCCGCGACCACGAGACGTTCAGCAACGTCGTCTCCGCCCGCGTGTCCGTGCCCAACGGGATGGACCCGCCCGAGCACACCGAGCACCGGCGCATCAACGAGCGCTACTTCACCCCGGAGCGGGTGGCCGCGCTCGAGCCCACGGTCCGGGACATCGCGGCCGGCCTCGTCGCGGACCTGCCGCGCGGCGGCCCCACCGAGGTCATGGACCCGCTGGCCCGGGCCTACGCGTTGCGGGTGCAGAGCGCCTTCATGGGCTGGCCGGCCGAGCTCGAGGGACCCCTGCGGGACTGGACCCTGCGCAACCACCGCGCCTCGCTGAGCCGGGACCCGGAGGCGCTGGCCGCCGTCGCGCTCGAGTTCGACGGGTACATCCGCGGCGAGATCGACGCCCGTCGCCGGACCGGTGGCCTGGCCTCCGGGCCGGGCGACGTCACCGCCGAGCTGCTCACCGAGCGCGTGGACGGCCGGCCCCTGACCGACGAGGAGCTCGTCAGCCTCATCCGCAACTGGACCGTGGGCGAGCTCAGCACGATCGCCGCATGCGTCGGGATCCTCGTGCACGCCCTCGCCGACCGGCCGGAGGTGCAGGGGCTCCTGCGCGCCGAGCCGGCCGCCATCCCGGCCGCCGTGGACGAGCTGCTGCGGATCCACCCGCCGCTCGTCGCGAACCGCCGTCGCGCGACGCGCGAGGTCCAGGTCGGCGGTCGCCTGATCCCCGCCGGTGCACCCGTCACCCTGCTCTGGGCCTCCGCCGACCGCGACGAGGCGGTCATGGGCGACCCCGACGCGTTCCGGCTCGACCGCGACCCCGCCGACAACCTGCTCTACGGCACCGGCATCCACGCCTGCCCCGGTGCCCCCCTCGCGCGCCTCGAGCTGCGCGTCCTGGTCGAGGAGCTGCTCGCGGCGACCGAGCACCTCGGGCCGGTGGAGGACGCCGTGCGCGCGCACTACCCGGCGAGCGGGTGGACGGCCCTCATGGTGGGCGTGCGATGAGCACGGCCACGACCCGCGCGGCGGTGGTCGTCGTCTCCGACCGCTGCGCCGCCGGGCTCGCGGAGGACCGGTCCGGCCCCGCCGCGGTCGGGCTGCTCGCACAGGCCGGGTACGCCGCGGAGCGCACGGTCGTGCCC
>JAEZBT010000296.1 GCA_023426865.1 Actinomycetes bacterium | reverse complement strand
GGATGGGGCTGGTAGGGACGCCTCGACGTCCCCACCAGCCCGACCCGTGTCAGCGGCTGCCTGCGCTCACCGGCGTCAGCCGGCGTTCGTCACCAGACCCGTGTCCGCCACGGAGACCAGGTGCTGGTGCGCCGGGACCACGCGGACGGTGTAGCCGAACGGACCGGACGCCTCCAGGCGCACCTCGCCCGCGAACGCGTGCCGGCCGCCCTCGTACGACTCCGCACAGGCGAGCTCGGCGAGCTGGACCCCGGACAGGTCGTCGGCCTCCGAGACGCGGCCGTACGCCACCTGGACCGCCACGTCGCTCGGGTCGAGGTCGCCGAGCGAGACGTAGGCCCGCACGTGCAGCACCTCGCCCACCTGCGCGACCTCGCCGACGCCGCCGGACTCCACGTGGTCGACCCGCACCGCGGGCCAGCCCTTGTGCACGCGCGCCTTCCAGGCGGCGAGCTCGCGGGCGGCCGGGTAGCCGGGCCCGTCGAGGGCCCGGCCGGAGTGCGCGGCCGGCGTGTAGAGGCGCTGGACGTACTCGGCGACCATGCGCGTCGCCTGGACCTTCGGGCCGAGCGTGGCCAGCGTGTGCCGGACCATCTCGAGCCAGGTCACCGGGATGCCCCGCGCGTCGACGTCGTAGAACCGCGCCGCGACCTGGGTCTCGATGAGGTCGTACAGCGCGGCGGCCTCGAGGTCGTCGCGCCGGTCCGGGTCCTCGACGCCGTCGGCGGTGGGGATCGCCCAGCCGTTCTCGCCGTCGAACCACTCGTCCCACCAGCCGTCGAGGATCGAGAGGTTGAGGCCACCGTTGAGGGCGGCCTTCATGCCCGACGTGCCGCTCGCCTCGAGCGGGCGCAGCGGGTTGTTCAGCCACACGTCGCAGCCCGGCACGAGCGTCTGCGCCATCTCGATGTCGTAGTTCGGCAGGAAGACGATGCGGAGGCGCACCTCGGGGTCGTCGGCGAACCGGACGAGCTGCTGGATGAGCCGCTTGCCCTGGTCGTCGGCGGGGTGCGACTTGCCGGCCACCACGATCTGGATCGGGCGCTCCGGGTGCAGGAGCAGGCTCTTCAGCCGCTCCGGGTCGCTCAGCATGAGCGTGAGCCGCTTGTAGGTGGGCACGCGCCGCGCGAAGCCGATCGTGAGCACGTCGGGGTCGAGGATCTCGTCGACCCAGCCGAGCTCGGCGCTGCTCGCGCCGCGCCGCCGCCAGGACTCGCGGACCCGCTCCCGCGCGTCGGCCACGAGCTGGGCGCGCAGCGTCCGCCGCATGCCCCACAGCGCCTGGTCGTCGACGCCGTCGGTCCGCAGCCACCCGGAGCCGTCGTGGAGCTCCGCCTGCCCGAGCCGCGAGGTCGCGAGGTCGGCCAGCTTGGGGTCCGTCCACGTCGGGCCGTGCACGCCGTTGGTGATCGAGGTGATCGGCACCTCGGCCTCGTCCAGCCCGGCCCACAGGCCGCTGAACATGCCGCGCGAGACGGCGCCGTGCAGCAGCGAGACACCGTTGGCACGCCCGCCGAGCCGCAGGCCCATGACGGCCATGTTGAACAGCGTCGGGTCGCCGCCCTCGTAGTCCTCGGCCCCGAGGGCGAGGACCTCCGAGACGGGCACGCCGGCGACGGCGTTGGCGCCGTCGAAGTACTTCGCGACGAGCGACGCCTCGAAGCGGTCGATGCCGGCGGGCACGGGCGTGTGCGTCGTGAACACCGTCGCGGCGCGGACGGCCTCGAGGGCCTCGGCGAACGTCATGCCCTCGGCCGTGACGAGCTCACGGATCCGCTCGATGCCGAGGAAGCCGGCGTGGCCCTCGTTGGTGTGGTAGACCTCCGGCACGGGGGCGCCCGACAGGCGGGACCACACGCGCAGGGCGCGCACGCCGCCGACGCCGAGGAGCAGCTCCTGCTGGAGCCGGTGCTCGCCGCCGCCGCCGTAGAGCCGGTCGGTGACCCGCCGCGCGAGGTCGTCGTTCTCGGGGACGTTGGAGTCGAGCAGCAGCAGCGGGACACGGCCGACGTCGGCCTTCCAGATCGCCGCGTGCAGGGTGCGCCCGCCGGGCATCTCGAGCGTGATCCGCGCCGGGGTGCCGTCCGCCTCACGCAGGAGCGAGAGGGGCAGCCCGTCGGGGTCGGCCAGCGGGTAGGACTCGACCTGCCAGCCGTCGCGGGTCAGGCTCTGCTTGAAGTAGCCGGCGTCGTACAGCAGGCCGACGCCGACGAGCGGCACGCCCAGGTCGGAGGCGCTCTTGAGGTGGTCCCCGGCGAGGATGCCGAGGCCGCCGGAGTACTGCGGCAGGACGCCGGTGATGCCGAACTCGGGCGAGAAGTAGGCGATGGCGGTGGGCAGCGCGCCGGCGTCCCCGCCCGCGGCCTCGACGGCCTCGGCCTGGTACCAGAGCGGCGCCGCGAGGTAGCTGTGCAGGTCCTCGACCGCGCCGTGCACCCGCGCGACGAACTCGCCGTCGGCGGCGAGCGCGGCAAGGCGGTCCGGGCCGAGCGCGCCGACGAGCGCGACCGGGTCGCCGTGGACCTGCGTCCAGAGCGCCGGGTCGATGCCGGCGAAGAGGTCACGCGTGGGGGCGTGCCATGACCAGCGCAGGTTGTGCGCCAGCTCATCGAGGGGCACCAGCTCGGGGGGCAGCACGGTGCGGACGGTGAAACGACGGATTGCTCTCACGGCGGGCACCCTACGCGGTCTGGATTGCGCGTTTCCAGCACTTGCTGCAAGCGCTTACATGCCGAGGGCGCGATGGCGCAGGTCAGGGCCGCGAATCCGCCCATCTCACGTGGCGAGCACCACAGTGCGTTTCACCCGACCGGCTGACGCGACCCGCCTCCCGCAGCGTGGTGGTGATCAGGACGGGGCTGCAAGCGCTTACGCTCGGCCCGTGCGACGACGCCACCCCGGTCCCCCTCCACCCCGCCGCCCTCGCCACGCCGACCGCCCGAGCACGCCGTGGCAGGCCGCGCGGCGGTGCCACGGTCACCCGTCTGCGCCGCCGAATGTCGCGACGTCCGGGCGCTCGGTAGGTTCGGGATCGTGACGCCGTC
>JAEZBT010000022.1 GCA_023426865.1 Actinomycetes bacterium | reverse complement strand
CCTCACCCTCGACGGCGCGCCCGCCGAGGGCCACCCGCGCGTCGTGCCCGGCTCGGTCGCGTGGCTGACCACGGCTGACGGCGTGCACCGCGTGCGGTTCGCGCTGCGGATCGCGGCGGACGCGCACGTCGTGGGCTTCGGCGAGCGGTACGACGCCGTCGACCAGCGGGGCCTGACCCTCGACGCGGTCGTGTTCGAGCAGTACAAGTCGCAGGGCCGGTTCCGCCGGACGTACCTGCCGATGCCGTTCGCGCACGTCCTGCCCGGGGCGAGCGGCGGCGAGCCGTGGGGCTTCCACGTCAGGACGTCGCGCCGCTCCTGGTACGACGTCGGCGCGGCGGCGCCCACCGAGCTGCGCGTCGAGGTCGCCCTGGGCGGCACGCACGACGAGGCGCTCGACGTCGGCGTGTACGACGGCGCCCCGCACCAGGTGCTGGACGCGTTCCTGGCCGAGGTCGGCCGGCCGGAGGTGCTACCCGACTGGGTGCTGCGCCTGTGGGCCTCGGGCAACGAGTGGAACACCCAGGCGATCGTCATGGAGCGCATGGACACCCACGCCGAGATCGACGTCCCGGTCGGCGTCGTGGTCATCGAGGCGTGGAGCGACGAGCACGGCATCGTCCTGTGGCGCGATGCCACCTACGAGCGGCACCCCGACGGCGCCCCCTTCTCCGCCGCCGACTTCACCTGGGGGGAGGCGTGGCCCGACCCCAAGGCGATGGTCGACGAGCTCCACGCGCGCGGCATCAAGGTGATCCTCTGGCAGATCCCGCTGCTCAAGACCCGCGAGGACCTGCCCGCCGACACCCCCGACGACGCCCAGGTGCTGCTCGACGGCGCGGCGATGGTCGCGGGCGGGCACTGCGTCCTCGAGGCCGACGGGACGCCCTATCACAACCGCGGCTGGTGGTTCCCGAAGGCCCTCATGCCCGACCTGTCCGCCCGACGCACGCGCGACTGGTGGACGGAGCGTCGCCGCTACCTCGTCGAGGAGCTCGGCGTCGACGGCTTCAAGACCGACGGCGGCGAGCACGCCTGGGGCGACGACCTCCGCTACGCCGATGGCCGCCGCGGCGACGAGGCGAACAACCTCAACCCCGTGCACTACGCGCGGGCGTTCGGCGACCTCCTGCGCTCCGCGGGCAAGGCGCCGGTGACGTTCTCGCGCGCGGGCTTCACGGGCTCGCAGGCGCACGGCCTGTTCTGGGCCGGCGACGAGGACTCCACCTGGGACGCGTTCCGCTGGACGCTCAACGCGGGCATCTCCGCGGCGTCGTGCGGCATCGTCTACTGGGGCTGGGACCTGGCCGGCTTCTCGGGCCCCGTGCCCGACGCCGAGCTGTACCTGCGCGCGGCGGCCGCCTCGGTCTTCATGCCGCTCATGCAGTACCACTCGGAGTTCAACCACCACCGGCCTCCGCTGCGCGACCGGACGCCGTGGAACATCGCCGAGCAGACCGGCGACCCCGCGGTGGTCGAGGAGTTCCGGCGCCTCGCCCACCTGCGCGAGCGGCTCGTGCCCTACCTGTCCGAGCAGGCGGCCCGCACGGTGGCGACGTCGCGCCCGCTCATGCGGGGCCTGTTCTTCGACTGGCCCGACGACGCGCAGGTGTGGGCGTGGCCCGCGGAGTACCTGCTCGGCGACGACCTGCTCGTGCACCCCGTGACCGAGCCGGGCGCGACGTCGTGGCGCACCTATCTGCCCGCGGGCCGCTGGGTCGACCTGTGGTCGGGTCAGGAGCACGACGGCGGCCGCGTCGTCGAGCGCGAGGTGCCGCGCGACGTCGTGCCCGTGTACGTCCGGGACGAGGCCTGCGACGGCGTCCGCCCGGGCGCGCTGCGGCGTGACCTCCGTGTCTGAGACGGTCGCGGAGGCGCCCGCCGAGGCGCCGGTACCGTGCGGGCCGGGTGGGCGGACCCGCGGCTAGGCATGCTCCGGCTGACCCTGGGCCTGCGCGACGCCGCCCTTGCCGGCGTGCTTGACGCCGTACATCGCCACGTCTGCGGCCCGGAGCAGGGCCGACGCCTCGGCGGGGACGTGTGGCCCGGGCGAGGCGACACCCGCGCTGCCGCCGAGCGTCACGGCCGTGCCCACGACGTCGACGGGGAGGGCGATCGCCGCGAGCAGGGACTCGCCGATCTGCGCGGGGTCGGTCGCCGCGTCCCCGGTGAGGATGATGGCGAACTCGTCACCGCTCATCCGGTAGGCCCGCGCGTCCTCGCCGTAGCGCGTCAGGGTGTCCGCGAGCCGGCGCGAGATCTCGACGAGGACGTCGTCGCCCGCCGCGTGCCCGAGGACGTCGTTGATCTGCTTGAAGTCGTCGAGGTCGATGAAGATGGTCGCCACCGGGCGGCCGGTCCGCCGGTGCGCGGCGACGGCGTCGTCGAGGTGCTCGTGCAGCAGCGCGCGGCCGCCCAGGCCGGTGAGCGAGTCGTGCATCGCCTGGTGACGCAGGCGACGCTCGGTGTCCTCCAGGCGCCGGACGAGGTGGCGGTTCTCCACCAGGGTCGCGTGCTGCCGGACGACGAGCAGGCCGGCCATGAGCGCGACGATCGACCCCTCGGCCGGGCGGATGCCTGTGGTCGCGTGCCTGACCAGGATCGACGCGAGCGCGGGCGCTGCGAGGAGGTACGCGGTGTAGGCGATCTGGGGCTCGTCCACCTGCGCGGGGCAGCGCGAGGAGGTGCCCTGGTACAGCAGTGTGCCCAGGGCGACCAGGGCGAGGCCGACCGCCCACCCAGGTGTCCGCCCGAAGGTGTGGGCGACGTCGGACGCCGCGATGGCCAGGAGGCCGGCCGTGTACGCGTAGGCCATGCCCCGGCGTGGACGAGGGATCTCGCTGATCGCGACGCCGCTGACGAGCGTGGCGGCCGCGATCGCGCCCATCGGCAGGACGACCGCCGCGACGCCGCCGGCTCCACCGCCGCTGCGCTCGTAGACCTCGACCAGCAGGGGCTGCCAGAGCACGACCGACGCACTGGCGCCGGCGAGCGCGCCGTCGATCACGAGACGGAGTCGGGACCACGGCTCGGGTGTCTGCGACGTCAGCCACCACGCCGCCCCGACGAGCAGGAGGAAGCCGCCCCGCCCGACGTCGGCGACCCACTCAGGAGCGCCGGTGAGCCAGGCGACGGGCGCGATCGTCCAGACGAGCAGGCCGGCAGTGCTGCAGCGCCATCCACGCCGGCTCCGCCCGGAGGACGCCCGTCGGCCCGCCCGGCCGGCAGCCACCGCCGCGCCGAGCGCGACGGTCGCGTCGAGCAGGTGACCGGGCGTCCCGGCGCCCGCGTACCACCGCGCGGACCCGAGCGCGGCAATGGCGAGCAGGGCCGCCAGCGTCACTGCCGGGCGCGCCGGAACGTGCCTGCTCCTCAAGGGCATCGAAGCCTCCACCCGATCTATCGGGACGGGGCCACCGACGATGAGTCATGCGCCGGGTGGAGCGCGGGTGGAACGGACGACGACGACCGAGACCGGCGAGGGGCGACGCCGGGAACAGGCGTGCGCCCGGTGGCGGTTGTCGCCGACATGACCGACTACGGGCACGACCTGCTGTTCGGCACCTTCATCACGCCGCTCGCGGCGGACCCGGGCCGCACCGTGGACCTCGCCGTGGCGACCGAACGCGCCGGGCTGGACCTGGCCACCTTCCAGGACCACCCCTACCAGCCCCGGTTCCTGGACACCTGGACCCTGATGAGCTGGGTGGCCGCGCGCACCGAGCGGGTACGGGTCGTCGCGAACGTCGCGAACCTGCCGCTGCGCCAGCCGGTGGTGCTCGGGCGCTCGATCGCGAGCCTCGACCTGCTCAGCGGCGGCCGCGTCGAGCTCGGGCTGGGCGCAGGCGCCTTCTGGGACGCGATCGCGGCCGTCGGCGGCCCGCGGCTCGCCCCCGGGGAGGCGGTGCAGGCGCTCGAGGAGGCGATCGACGTCGTGCGCGGGCTCTGGGACGCCGGCAACCGCGAGCGGTTCACGCTGCCCGGACGCTTCCACGCGGTCGACGGGGCCAAGCGCGGCCCGGCCCCGGCGCACGACGTCGCCATCTGGCTGGGTGCCGTCAAGCCGCGGATGCTGCGCCTGGTCGGGCGCAAGGGCGACGGCTGGCTGCCCTCGCTCAGCTACCTCGGCAGCCTGCGTGCGATCACCGAGGGCAACGCGGTGATCGACGAGGCAGCGGTCGCCGCCGGGCGGTCGCCGTCCGCCATCCGCCGGCTGCTCAACCTCGACGGCGAGCTCACCGCGACGCGCTCGGACCGGTTCCTCGTCGGGCCGCCCGAGCAGTGGGCGGAGCAGCTGGCAGCGCTCGCGCTGGAGTACGGCGTCTCGGCGTTCGTGCTGCCCGGTGACGACGCCGCCGCGTACGAGGTGTTCGGTCGCGAGGTCGCGCCGACCGTCCGCGAGCTCGTGGCGGCCGAACGCGCCCGCTGAACGGGGGCGGCGGCCCCGGCCACGGGCCGCCCGGGGTCACCCGGCTGCGGGCATCGTCGCCTTCCCGTCCAGCCAGAGGAACTCCGACGGGTCGGAGTGCGTGCCGCCGGAGCGCACGTGCTTGCCCGGCGCGATCGGCCCGTTCTTGAGGACGTACCAGAGCGCCATCGCGTGGCCGCGCCCCAGGTCGTAGTCCTCCTTGAACCAGGTCACGACGTCCGCCGCCTTCGTGGTCGGGCGGTCGAAGCCCTTCTGACGGGCGACGTCGAGGACCTGGCGCGGCGTCAGGCCGGTGCGCTCTTCGATGGTGTCGAGGTATGCCTGGAAGCTCATGCCCCTACCGACCGCCGCCGCCGCCGGAACTGATCGGGCGAGCGCGTCAGCCCGTGGGCGTCGACTCGTAGAGTCCGACCTGGTTGCCGTCCGGGTCGGTGAACACGGCCCAGGAGCTGTTCTCGTCGATCGGGGCCTTCTCCATCGCCACCGTCCCGCCGAGCTCGACCGCCCGGCGCAGCGCGTCGTCGATCGAGTCGACCTCGACGTAGCTGCGCGGCTGCGTGAAGCCCTCGCTGCGCGGGGCGAGGCCGCCGCCGCTGATCCCGTTCGGCGCCCGCCACATGGGGTACTCCTCGAAGCCGGGCATCGTGTCGATCTGCCAGCCGAACAGTCCGCCGTAGAAGGCCTTGCCCGCGTCCAGGTCGCTCACCGGGATGTCGATGTGCGTGATGTCGCCGTGCGCCATGTCCCGCTCCCTCGTCCGCCGGCCGCACGCGCCGCGGCCGCGAGGTGGCCCACGCTAGCCACGGCCGCCGACACCGGCGCGGGGAGCTGGCGCGCGAACCGGGACGAACGGCGGGCCCCCGCCCCGGGAAGGAGCGAGGGCCCGTCGTGCGGCGGTCGCGCGGTGGCCGTCAAGCCCAGGAG
>JAEZBT010000477.1 GCA_023426865.1 Actinomycetes bacterium | reverse complement strand
GCACGACCTCGGCCTCGTCCCGGATCAGGTGCAGCTCCATGACCGACGCCGCGAGCGGGATCATGATCTCGGCCTTCGGGTCGCCGCCGGCCTTGATGCGGGCCGCCTGCGCCTCGGCGATCGCGCGGACCTGCATGGTGAACAGGCCCGGGATGACGATGCCGAGACGCACGCCGCGCAGGCCGAGCATCGGGTTCGCCTCGCGGGTCTTGTTGACCGCGGTGAGCAGGATCCGGTCGCGCTGCGCCTCCTCGGAGTCGTCCCCGCGGGCCTCGGCGAGGGCGACCTTCACCGACAGCTCGGTGTAGTCGGGGAGGAACTCGTGCAGCGGCGGGTCGATGAGACGGATGGTGACGGGCAGGCCGTCCATCGCCTCGAGGATCCCGATGAAGTCGCCGCGCTGCAGCGGCATGAGCGCGTCGAGCGCCGCCTGCTGCTCCGCCTCGTTCTTGGCGAGGATGAGGCGCTCCACGAGCACCCGGCGGTCGCCGAGGAACATGTGCTCGGTGCGGCACAGGCCGATGCCCTCGCCGCCCAGCGTGCGGGCGCGCGTGGCGTCCTCGGGCGTGTCAGCGTTCGCCTCGACGCCGAGCCGGCGCACGGAGTCCGCGTGCGTGAGCAGCGCGTCGACCGCGACCACGAGCTCCTTGGTCTCCTCGTCGTCGCCGACCTCGGCGAGTGCGGCCTCGAGGCCGTGCTCGAGGTAGCGGACCACGGGCGACGGGACCACGGGGACGTCGCCGAGGAAGATCTCGCCGGTCGAGCCGTCGATGGCGATGACGTCGCCCTCGTTGACGGTGGTCCCGTTGGCGGTGAACTTCTTCGCCACGACGTCGACGTCGAGCGCGTCCGCGCCGACGACGCAGGTGGTGCCCATGCCGCGCGCGACGACCGCGGCGTGCGAGGTCTTGCCGCCGCGCGAGGTGAGCACGCCGACCGCGGCGATCATGCCGCCGAGGTCGTCGGGGTTCGTCTCGCGCCGGACGAGGATGACCTTCTTGCCCTCGGCCGCCCACTCGGCCGCGGTGGGCGAGGAGAACACGGCCTGGCCGACGGCGGCGCCCGGGGAGGCCGCCATGCCCTTCGCCAGCAGCGTGGTCTGGGCGTGCGCGTCGAACTGCGGGAACATCAGCTTCGAGAGCTGCTCGCCGGTCACCCGTTCGATCGCCTCGTCGAGGGTGATGAGGTGCTCCTCGACCAGCTGGTGCGCGATCCGGAACGCGGCGGCGGCGGTGCGCTTGCCGACGCGGGTCTGGAGCATCCACAGCTTGCCGCGCTCCACCGTGAACTCGATGTCGCACAGGTCGCGGTAGTGGGTCTCCAGACGCCGCATGACGCCACGGAGCTCGGTGTAGGCGGCGGCGTCGATCTGCTCCATCTCCGCCAGGGGCAGGGTGTTGCGGATGCCGGCGACGACGTCCTCGCCCTGAGCGTTCGTCAGGTAGTCGCCGTAGTCGCCCTGCTGGCCGGTGGAGGGGTCACGCGTGAAGCAGACGCCGGTGCCGGAGTCGGCGCCGAGGTTGCCGAACACCATGGACTGGACGTTGACGGCGGTGCCGAGGTCGTCCGAGATGCGCTCGCGGCGGCGGTAGAGGCGCGCGCGGTCGGTGTTCCAGGAGTTGAAGACGGCCTCGACGGCCAGGTCGAGCTGGGCGCGCGGCGTCTGCGGGAAGTCCTTGCCCGTCTCTTCCTTGACGATCGCCTTGTAGACGACGACGAGCTCCTTGAGGTCCTCGGCCGTCATCTCGGTGTCGGCGGTGTAGCCCTTGGCCTTCTTCGCGTGGTCCAGGGCGTCCGCGAACCGGTCGCCGTCGATGTCGAGGACCGTCTTGCCGAACATCTGGATGAGGCGGCGGTAGGAGTCCCAGGCGAAGCGCTCGTTGTTCGAGAACTTCGCGAGGCCCTCGACAGTCTCGTCGTTCAGGCCGACGTTGAGGACGGTCTCCATCATGCCGGGCATCGAGAACTTCGCACCGGAGCGGACGGACACGAGTAGCGGGTCCTTCACGTCGCCGAGCTGGCGCCCGAGGGCGTCCTCCAGGGTGCGGACGGCCTTCGTGACCTCGACCCGCAGCTCCGGCGGGACCTCGCCCGTCTGCATGTAGATGCGGCACGCGTCGGTCGTGATCGTGAAGCCGGGCGGTACCGGCAGGCCGAGGTTGGTCATCTCGGCGAGGTTCGCGCCCTTGCCACCGAGCAGGTCCTTGAGGTCCTTGTTGCCTTCACTGAAGTCGTAGACGTACTTCGCCACGGTGAGCCTCTCTACCTCCGGACGCCCGCCTCGTTGCCGACGTCCACGCAACTCCCAAGACTGCGGGAGCCGGGTCCATCTTCGAGGGGACCTTGGGCCCTGCGGAAGCCCCCGCGGGAGCGCGTTCTCGGGCCCGTGCTGGGCGCGCTCACCTGCGTTCGGATGCTGGACGCGACTTTCCACCGGCGGGGCCCGGCCATGCCGCCCGGGGCCGAAGGTCACACATGTTGTTCGTAGGCCCGGCCTAGCGTGAACGAGACAACGATGTCCCTCCTCCACGCACGCACGGGGTTGATCGTGAGCACACGAACAGAAAGCACAGTTCCCGCCCCCCACCGGCGTCCGCGCCGCTTGGCGGCGCTGACCGGCCTCGCCGGCCTCGTCGGGATGACCCTCGCGGGTTGCTCGTCGGAGAGCTCGGCCTCGGGCGGGGAGTCCCACGGCGGCGAGGTGAACCTCGAGGTACCGAGCCTGAGCGACGTCGCCATCGTCGGCGGCGACGCGGGCTCCGGCCGGCTGCTCCTCCTCCTCGGCCTCGTGGTCTGCGCGATGGGCCTGCTCTTCGGCTACCTGGTCTACCGCCAGCTGAAGACCCTCCCCGTGCACCCGACCATGGGCGAGGTCGCCGACCTCATCTTCACCACCTGCAAGGCCTACCTGCTCAAGCAGGGCAAGTTCCTCATGGTGCTGTGGGGCTTCATCGCGGCCGTCATCGTCGTGTACTACGGCGTGCTCGTCGAGCTGCCGTGGGGCAAGGTCGCGATCGTCATCGCGTTCAGCCTCGTCGGCATGGCGGGCTCGTACTCCGTGGCGTGGTTCGGCATCCGGGTGAACACCTTCGCCAACGCCCGGACGGCGTTCGCGTCGCTGTCCGGCAAGCCGCTCCCCGTGCACCGGATCCCCATGAAGTCCGGCATGTCGATCGGCATGGTGCTGATCAGCCTCGAGCTGCTGACCATGCTGGTCATCCTGCTGTTCCTGCCCGGTGACATCGCCGGCGCCTGCTTCATCGGCTTCGCGATCGGCGAGTCGCTCGGCGCGGCCGCGCTGCGCATCGCCGGTGGCATCTTCACGAAGATCGCCGACATCGGCTCCGACCTCATGAAGATCGCTTTCAAGATCAAGGAGGACGACGCCCGCAACCCCGGCGTCATCGCCGACTGCACCGGCGACAACGCGGGCGACTCGGTCGGCCCGTCGGCCGACGGCTTCGAGACCTACGGCGTCACCGGCGTCGCGCTCGTGACCTTCGTGCTCCTCGCCGTCGACAGCACGGCCGTCCAGGCCAGCCTGCTCGTCTGGATCTTCGCCGTCCGCGCGATCATGGTCATCGCCTCGGCGATCTCCTACC
>JAEZBT010000451.1 GCA_023426865.1 Actinomycetes bacterium | reverse complement strand
ACCTACGAGACCGGCGTCGGCGCCCCGCTCGGGTTTCGGATCTTCCCGGCATCGGACCCGTGGAACACGCGCGTCGACGGCGCAGCGGTGGACCCGGCGTCGGACGCCCTCATCGCGTCGATCGGCGCGTCGGACACCCTCCACATGGACTTCGGGGCGAACTGGGACGGCGGGCCGTTCGGCATCCCGTACGTCGTCGTCGGCGCGGGCCAGCCGGGGGTCGTGGTGAGCTTCGAGTATGCCGACGAGTCCGACCCGGGGCCGTACCCGATCCCGCCGGACGCCCCGATCGAGGGCGGCCCGGACTCCGACGGCGACCGGCACGTCCTGGTGGTGGACGCGTCGACGCACCTGCTCTACGAGCTCTACGACGCCCATCCGCAGGCCGACGGCTCCTGGCGGGCGGGGAGCGGCGCGGTGTTCGACCTGGACAGGGGCACGACGCGCCCCGCCGGGTGGACCAGCGCCGACGCCGCGGGGCTGCCGATCCTGCCCGGCCTGGTGCGCTACGACGAGGTGGCGTCCGGGCACATCGACCACGCGATCCGGTTCACCGTCGACCGCACGCGGGCCGCGTACGTCCCACCCGCCACGCACTACGCGAGCTCCGACGCCGATCCCGCACTGCCGCCGATGGGCATGCGCGTGCGCCTGCGGGCCGACGTCGACATCTCGGGCTACCCGCCGCAGGCCCGTGTGATCCTGCAGGCCATGAAGACGTACGGGATGATCGTCGCGGACAACGGCTCGAGCTGGTTCGTCTCCGGCGCCCCCGACGCCCGCTGGGACGACGACCAGCTGAACACGCTCAAGGACGTGCCGGGCAGCGCCTTCGAGGTCGTGGCCATGGGGCCGGTCACCACCGGTTGACCCATTCACGGGCACGCAGCACCTGCCCGGCCCCCGAGGTACGCCCCCCGGGTACCTGGAGTGGAACCAGCGGTCGATGAGGCCTCAGGCGTCGACAGGCACCACGGAAGGCAACTACAGGCCTGCCGACATGTTCACGAACCGGGAGTAGTGCAGCTGGCTCGACACCACGATCGTGTCGGTCGGGCCGTTGCGGTGCTTGGCGACGATGAGGTCGGCCTCGCCGGCGCGCGGGGACTCGCGCTCGTACGCGTCCTCGCGGTGCAGCAGGATCACGACGTCGGCGTCCTGCTCGATGGCGCCCGACTCGCGGAGGTCGGAGAGCATCGGCTTCTTGTCGGTGCGCTGCTCGGCGCCACGGTTCAGCTGCGAGATCGCGATGACCGGCACCTCGAGCTCCTTGGCCAACAGCTTCAGCGCGCGGGAGAACTCGCTGACCTCCTGCTGACGGGACTCGACCCGCTTGCCGGAGCTCATGAGCTGGAGGTAGTCGACGACGACCATCTTCAGGTCGTGGCGCTGCTTGAGCCGACGGCACTTCGCGCGGATCTCCATCAGCGACATGTTCGGCGAGTCGTCGATGAACAGCGGCGCCTGCGACAGGCGGCCCATGGTGGCCGCGAGCTTCTGCCAGTCCTCGTCGCGCATCGTGCCCTTGCGCATGTTCTGCAATGGCACCTGCGCCTCAGCGGAGAGCATGCGCATGGTGAGCTCGTTGCGGCTCATCTCCAGGGAGAAGACGACGGACGCCAGGCCGTGCTTGATCGACGCCGACCGCACGAAGTCCGCCGCGAGCGTGGACTTGCCGATGGCCGGACGCGCGGCGACGACGACCATCTGGCCCGGGTGCAGGCCGTTGGTGAGGCGGTCGAGCTCGATGAAGCCGGTGGGCACGCCGACCATGCCCTCGCCGCGGTGCCCGGCGGCCTCGATCTCCTCCATCGTCCCGTTGATGATGTCGGCGATCGGCAGGTAGTCCTCGGAGGTCTTCCGGTCCGTGACCGCGTACACCTCGGCCTGCGCGCTGTTGACGATGTCCTCGACGTCGCCGCCGTCGGCCGCGTAGCCGAGCTGGACGATGCGCGTGCCCGCCTCCACCAGCCGGCGCAGCACCGCGCGCTCGCGCACGATGCGCGCGTAGTAGCCGGCGTTCGCGGCCGTCGGGACCAGCGAGATGAGCGTGTGCAGGTACGGCGCCCCGCCGATGCGGGCGATCTCGCCGCGCTTGGTCAGCTCGGCGGCGACCGTGACGGCGTCGGCCGGCTCCCCGCGGCCGTACAGGTCGAGGATCGCGTCGTAGATGACCTCGTGCGCCGGCCGGTAGAAGTCCGGCCCCCGGAGCTGCTCGACGACGTCGGCGATCGCGTCCTTGCTGAGCAGCATGCCGCCGAGGACGCTCTGCTCCGCGGGGATGTCCTGCGGCGGCGTGCGGTCGAAGCCCGGCTCGGGCCGGTTGAGCGAGAGGCCCCGTTCGAGTTCCTCGATGCTCATGCCTGCTGCACGCCCCCCACCGGGTCCGCCGGAATCGTCTCGAACTGATGTTCTCAGGCCCCTGCGACACTGCTGGGGGCATCCCCCGCGATGCCGGCCTACCGGTGGTCCCGTCGAACTGCGATCCAGACCCTAGTGAGGTGCTCACCCGACGCTCAACGCGGGCCTGTGCAGGCACTTGTGGGTGGGTTGTGGGTGGCGTGTGGACCGCTGCGGGGACTCCTCCACAGGCTGGGTAGAACGCTGTGGATATCGTGGGATGAAAGTGCCGACACCCCGCGGCGAGCACCACGTTCGCCGTGCACCGACTGTGGACAGGAACTTGTTGTCAGACCTCTCAGCATCCGGGACGCCGGTCTCGCCACAGGGTGGACGCGCACTCGACCGGCGCATCGTCGCCCTGGCCGTGCCCGCGCTCGGCGCGCTCGTGGCGGAGCCCCTGTTCGTCCTCGTGGACTCTGCGGTCGTCGGCCGGCTGGGCGCCGCACAGCTCGCCGGGCTTGCCCTGGCCGGCACCGTCCTGACGACCGTCGTCGGCCTGTGCGTGTTCCTCGCCTACGCGACCACCGCGGGCGTCGCGCGGGCCCTGGGTGCGGGGGACCGGCGTCGGGCGCTGCGGCTGGGGGTCGACGGCGTGTGGCTGGCGGCGCTGCTCGGCGCGGCCCTGC
>JAEZBT010000445.1 GCA_023426865.1 Actinomycetes bacterium | reverse complement strand
CGGCACGCGGGCGCGGGCCGGGCTCGTGCCACGCCGCCCGGTCTGCGTCCTCACCCGCTCGGGCGTGCGTGTCCCCCGTGCGGTGGGTGGGCGAGCGTCGGGCCGGCCGCCGTCCGCCTGGCCCATCAGCCCTGCCCCGCCGGGACGGGGTTGCCGAGCACGACGCCGTCGGACAGGCGCAGGTAGCCGCCCGTGCTCGTCGGCACCATCCCGAGCGCCTGCGCGGCACCGGCCAGCGACTGGGGCGAGGAGACCTGCTCCAGCCGGCTGCGCATCTCCTGCTGCGCCTGGGCCGACTGCGAGAGCCGGGTGGACAGCTCGTAGCGCTGGTACTCCATCTGCGCCATCGACGTGTTGAGCAGCAGCGCCGCCAGCAGCGCGGACGCGAGCGCACCGATGCAGGTGACGACGAAGGGCACGCGGGTGCGCGCCTGCGCCGGCGCCCGGACGACCCGGAGCCGGGGCCGCGGTGCCGGTGCGGGTGCCGACGGCGCGCGGCGCGGGGTGGTCCGCGGCGCGGCGGGAGTGGCGTGCAGGGCGCTCATGCGGCCCACCTCGCGTTGAGGGTGCGCAGGTGGTCCGGCGTCGGGCGGAGCCGCTCGGCCGCGCGCAGTCGCACCGACGTAGACCGCGGGTTCGCCTCGCGCTCGGCGTCGGGCGCGATCTCGGCCCCGCGCGTGAGCAGCCGGAGGTAGGCGCGGTGGGTCTCGGGCTCGACCGGCAGGCCGCGCGGGGCGCTCGACGTGGCCCCACGGGCCAGCGCCTGCTTCACGAGGCGGTCCTCGAGCGAGTGGTAGGCGAGGACGACGACGCGCCCGCCGACGGCGACGCACTCCAGCGCGGCCGGCAGGGCCCTCTCCAGCACGCCCAGCTCGTCGTTGACCTCGATCCGCACCGCCTGGAACGTGCGCTTGGCGGGGTTGCCCCCCGTCGCCCGCGCGGCGGCCGGGATCGCGGACCGGACGATGGACACGAGCTCGCTCGTCCGTGTCAGGGGCGCGGACGTCCGCGCCGCCACGACCGCACGGGCGATGCGCGGGGCGAACCGCTCCTCGCCGTAGACCCGCAGGATCCGGGCCAGGTCGCGCTCGGGGTAGGTGTTGAGCACCTGAGCCGCTGTCAACGGGGACCCGGCGTCCATGCGCATGTCCAGCGGCGCGTCGTGCGCGTAGGAGAAGCCCCGGTCTGCCTCGTCGAGCTGCATCGAGGAGACGCCGAGGTCGGCCAGCACGCCCTGCACCGGCGCGCCGACGACGCGCTCCACGACGCCCAGCACGTCGTCGTAGACGGCCTGGACCGCCGTGAACCGCTCGCCGAAGGGCGCCAGACGGGCCGCGGCGAGCGCGAGCGCCTGGGCGTCCCGGTCCAGGCCGACCACGCGCAGCTCGGGGAAGCGGCGCAGGACGGCCTCGGCGTGGCCGCCGAGGCCGAGGGTCATGTCGACGAGCACGGCGCCGGGCACCCCGACCGCGGGGGCGAGGAGCTCGAGGCAGCGGTCGAGCAGGACCGGCACGTGCCGGACCTGCTGCTCGGCGGGCGTCTCGGCCATCTCACCTCCCTGCTCTCTGCTCTCGTGTCCGGTGCTGCTCCGTGCTGACGACCGACGCCCGGCCTGCCGGGCTCGGACCGGCCCGGGGTCCGGCGGTGACGCTGGTGGTCGGGGGCCCTCCAACCGCCCGACCAGGTCTCCCTCCGCAGCTGGTTCTGGCACCGGGGAAGTGCGCCAGACCGGGCGGGGAGAGACCTCGTCGTACGGGCGTCGCCCACCTCGACCAGGTCACCGGAGTCACCTAGAAGGCACCGGGGAACACCTCCTCGGCCGTGTCGGAGTAGTGCTCGACCTGCTCCGCCAGGTACGTCTCCCAGGCCGCGGCGTCCCAGATCTCGACGCGCGTGCCGGCGCCGATGACGGCGACGTCGCGGTCCAGCCCCGCGTAGGCGCGCAGGGCCGGCGGGATGGACAGCCGCCCCTGCTTGTCGGGGATCTCGTCGTGGGCGCCGGACAGGAACACGCGCAGGTAGTCGCGGGCCTGCTTGCTCGTGACGGGGGCGGTGCGGATCTGCTCGTGCATCCGCTGGAACTCCCCCATCGGGAAGACGAAGAGGCAGCGCTCCTGGCCGCGCGTGACGACGAGGCCCGACGCGAGCTGGCTGCGGAACTTCGCGGGGAGGATCAGGCGGCCCTTGTCGTCCAGGCGCGGCGTGTAGGTGCCCAGGAAGGGCGCGTAGGAGGCGAAGGCGCCGGTCGACTCGTCGGTCATCCGCCAGCCCTCCCCTCCGTCACGGTCGACAAGGAGGCCCACCCTCCCCCAAGTGGCTCCACAGTACTCCACTTCCCTCCACAGACAAGGGCAAACCCTTGCTCCGAGCGGGTGAAGGATGGCGTCGCCGCAGGTCAGTCCGGTGGAGCAAGGTGGAGGGTTCTCGGCGCCACGCGACGCCTCGTCCGGTGCGTCGACCGCGCGCCGGGCCAGATGGCGCCGCTCGCACCCACGACGGCGCGCGGACG
>JAEZBT010000260.1 GCA_023426865.1 Actinomycetes bacterium | reverse complement strand
CCCCCGAGGGACCGGCCGGCTCCGTCGTTCCGGGGCAGGGCCCTCAGGCGTCGCGCACGCGGAAGCCCGCGCCGGTGAGCTGCGCGACCACCTCCGTGCAGTGCGCCGGCCCGCGCGTCTCGACCTGGACCTCCACCTCGACCTCGTCGACGGCGAGGTCGACCGCGGTGCGCACGTGGGACAGGTGCATGACGTTCCCGCCGCTGGCCGCGAGCTCGGCGAGCAGCGCCGCGAGCGCGCCCGGCCGGTCGGGGATGCGGATGCGCATCTGCAGGTACCGCCCGGCGGAGGCGAGGCCGTGCCGCACCACGCGCAGCAGCAGGAGCGGGTCGATGTTGCCCCCGGACAGGACGACGACGGCCGGGGTGGCGACCTCGGTCCCCGCCAGCAGCGCCGCGACGCCCGCGGCCCCGGCGGGCTCGACCAGGAGCTTCGACCGCTCGGCGACGTGCAGCAGCGCCCGCGAGAGGTCCTCCTCGGACACCGTGCAGATCGGGACCTGCCGCTCGGTCAGCACGGCGAAGGGCACCCCGCCGGGGCACCCGACCGCGATGCCGTCCGCCATCGTGCTCATGGCGTCGACCGGCACCGGGTGGCCCGCCGCCAGCGACGCCGGCCACGCCGCCGCGCCCGCCGCCTGCACGCCCAGCACCTGCACGCCCGGGTCGGCGACCGCTGCGGCGATGCCGGCCGCCAGCCCCCCGCCGCCCAAGGGCACGACGATCGTCCGGACGTCCGGCACCTGGGCCAGGATCTCGAGCCCGATCGTGCCCTGGCCGGCGACCACGTCGGGGTGGTCGAACGGGTGGATGAGGACGGCGCCCGTCTGCTCCGCGTGCGCCTGCGCCTGCACGAGCGCCTCGTCGAGCGTCGAGCCCGTGAGCACCACCTCGGCGCCGTACGCGCTCGTCGCGGCGATCTTCGGCAGCGCGGCGCCCTCGGGCATGAAGACCGTCGCCCGCAGGCCGAGCAGCCCGGCCGCGAGCGCGACGCCCTGGGCGTGGTTGCCGGCGCTGGCCGCGACGACGCCCCGCGCTCGCTCGGCCGGGTCGAGTCGCGACATCCGCAGGTAGGCGCCCCGGATCTTGAACGACCCGGCGCGCTGGAGGTTCTCGCACTTGAGGAGCACGCGGCCGCCCGCGAGCTCGGAGAGCGCGCTGGACTCGAGCACCGGGGTCCGGTGCACGACACCGCTCAGGACCTCAGCGGCCGCCGCGACGTCGGCGCGGCCCACGCCGGTCACGCCGTCTCCTCCTCCGTGAGCACCGGCGGGAGCTCGACGGGCTCGCCGTCGAGGTGCCGCAGCCACCGGTTGAGACCCTCGGGGTCGGCGCCGAGCTGGGGGAACTTGTCGCGCCCGTGCAGGTGGAGCACCACGGTGTTCAGGGTGGCGACGAACGGCACCGCGAAGAGCGCCCCCACGATGCCTGCGGCGAGCGACCCCGCGGTCACCGAGAGCAGCACCGCCACGGGGTGCAGGGACACCGCGTGCCCGAGCAGCAGGGGCTGCAGGATGTGGCTCTCGATCTGCTGCACCGCGAGCACGATGCCGAGCATGATCAGCGCGGTCGTCGGGCCCTGGTCGACGAGCGCGACGAGCACCGCGATGGCGCCCGTGGCGATCGCGCCGACGAACGGGATGAAGCTCGCCAGGAACACCAGCACGGCCAGCGGCACGGCGAGCGGCAGCCCGAGGATGAGTGCGCCGAGCCCGATGCCGACCGCGTCGATGAGCGCCACCAAGATCTGCGTGCGCGTGAACGCCGTCAGGGTGACCAGGCCACGCCGTCCCGCCTCGTGCACGCGCATCCGCGAGGCGGCCGGGACGAGCCGGACCAGCCACGCCCAGACGAGGGCGCCGTCCTTGAGGAAGAAGAGGGTGGTGAAGAGCGCGACGAGCGCGCCGGCGAGCACGTGCCCGACGGTCACCGTGGCGGACACCGCGCCGGAGACGAGCATGCTGGAGTTGGCGCTGAGCTGGTCGCCCGCCTGCGTCAGGTAGCCGTCGATCTCCTCCCGGTCGAGCTCGAGCGGGCCTTCGGCGAGCGAGTCGAGGAGCTCGGTGAAGCCGGCCTGGGTCTGCGACCAGAGGTCCTCGAACCCGTCGATGATCTGCCGCCCGGCCAGCGTGATCAGGCCCGCGACGACCACGAGCAGGAGCACGACGGCGGTCGCCGCGGCGGCGCCCCGGGGGAACCGCAGGCGGCGCTGGAGGACGTCGACCACCGGGTTCAGGAGCACCGTGAGCAGCAGGGCCACGACCACCGGTACCCAGAGCACCTTGGACACGGCCAGCAGCAGCACGATCACGCCGAGGACGCCCAGGATCGCCAGTACGCGCCACGACCACGCGGCCGCCGCACGCACGGAGGCGGGCACTGGGTGCCGCGTGCCGCCGCCCGGTCCGCCCTCGACGTGGTCGCCGACCTCGGGCCGGGCCTCGACGCTCATGCCAGCGCCTGGCCGAGGTCGGCGACCAGGTCCGCCACGTCCTCGAGGCCTACCGAGAGCCGCACCAGGTCGTCGGGCACCTCCAGCGGCGAGCCGGCCACCGAGGCGTGGGTCATCCGGGCGGGGTGCTCGATGAGCGACTCGACCCCGCCGAGCGACTCCGCGAGCGTGAAGACGCGCGTCCGCGAGCACACCTCGAGGGCGCGCTCCGCACTCCCGGTGCGGAACGCCACCATGCCGCCGTAGTCGCGCATCTGCTGGGTGGCGAGCGCGTTGCCGGGGTGCTCGGGCAGACCCGGGTAGATCACCTGGCTGACACCACCGTGGTTCTCGAGGAACCGCGCCACCGCCGCGGCGCTCGCGCAGTGCCGGTCCATCCGCAGGGCGAGAGTCTTCAGGCCCCGCAGCGTCAGCCCCGCGTCGAAGGGGCCGGCGACCGCACCCGAGGCGTTCTGGTGGAACGCCACGGCGTCCCGCAGCGACGTCGTGCCGGTGGGCCCGGTGAGACCGACCGGCAGCTGCGCGCCGTCGGCCACCACCAGGGCGCCGCCGACGACGTCGCTGTGCCCGCCGATGTACTTGGTCGTCGAGTGCACGACGACGTCGGCGCCGAGCGCGAGCGGCTGCTGCAGGTACGGGGTCGCGAACGTGTTGTCCACCGCGACGACGGCGCCGGCCGCGCGCGCGAGGGCGGAGATCGCCGCGACGTCGCTCACGGTCAGCAGGGGGTTCGTCGGCGTCTCGACCCACACCAGGCGGGTGCGCCCGGGCTGGATGGCGTCGGCGACCGCGTCGAGGTCGGACAGGTGGACCGCGGTGTGCTCGACGCCCCACGCCCCGAAGACACGCGCGATGAGCCGGTAGGTGCCGCCGTAGGCGTCGTCGGGCACCACGACGTGGTCGCCGGGACGCAGGGCCGCCCGCAGGAGCGTGTCCTCCGCCGCGAGCCCGGACGCGAACGCGAAGCCTGCAGCGCCGCCCTCGAGCGAGGCGAGCGCCTCCTCCAGGGCCGCGCGCGTCGGGTTTGCGGAGCGGGAGTACTCGTACCCGCCGCGCAGCCCGCCGACGCCGTCCTGCTTGAAGGTGGAGACCTGGTAGATCGCCGGGACGACGGCGCCCGTGGCGGCGTCGGGGTCGGAGCCGACGTGGATGGCGCGGGTGGCGAACCCGGCCCGCGTCCAGTCGTGCTCGGCGTGGTCCTGCTCGATGTCCGTCACGGGGCCAGGCTAGACGAGCACGTACCGCGCGCGACGGGTGGCGAGCGCACCCGATCGGCGTGGGAACAGCCTCGGCATCGGCGGGTGTTGGACCGACTGTCCCGCCAAGGAGGCCCCATGTTCCGCAGCCAGATGGTCACCCCCGAGCGAGCCCTCGCCGGCCGGGCGTCCTCACCGTTCGTCGTCCCCGCCACCCACGCGGTCCTGGGCACCGACCTCGCCGGGCCGTGGCCCGAGGGCACCGAGGTCGTCCACCTCGCGCTCGGCTGCTTCTGGGGCGCCGAGAGGGAGTTCTGGCAGACGCCGGGCGTCGTCACCACGGCCGCGGGGTACCAGGGCGGCTACACGGCGTTCCCCACGTACGAGGAGGTGTGCAGCGGCCTCACCGGCCACGCCGAGACGGTCCTGGTGGCGTACGACCCGCAGGTGCTGCCCACGGCGGAGCTGCTCGCGAAGTTCTGGATGCTGCACGACCCGACGCAGGGCTACCGCCAGGGCAACGACGTCGGCACGCAGTACCGGTCGGCGATCTACGTCACGACGCCCGAGCAGGAGGCGGCCGCGTACGCCACGCGCGACCTCTACGCCGCCGAGCTGGCTCGCAACGGCTACGGCGCCGTGACGACGGAGATCCGGCGCGCGGGCGGCGAACCCGGCCCGGGCGACGCCGGCCCGTTCTACTACGCCGAGGCGTACCACCAGCAGTACCTGCACAAGGTGCCGAACGGCTACTGCCCGGTGCACTCCACGGGCGTCGCCTGCCCGCTGCCGACCACCTGACCGCGGGCGCCTGACCCCTGCCGGCCCCGCGCCCGGCCGCGCCCGGACCCGCCGGGAGGATGACCGGGTCATCCTCCCGGCGTACGTCCGCGACCGGCGAAGATCGGCCGCACGGGCGTCCCGCTCCTCCCCCGCCGCGACCTAGCGTCGTCGGCGTCACGAAGGAGGAGTCACATGATCGAGGCCATCGGCCTGACCAAGCGGTACGGCCCGACGACGGCGCTGGACCACGCGTCGTTCACCGTCGCGCCTGGCAAGGTCACCGGCTTCCTCGGCCCGAACGGTGCCGGGAAGTCCACGACGATGCGCATGGTGGTCGGCCTGGACCGGCCCACCGCCGGCACCGTCACCGTCAACGGCAAGCACTACGCCGAGCACGCCGCCCCGCTGCACGAGGTCGGCGTCCTGCTCGACGCCAAGGCCGTGCACCGGGGCCGGTCGGCCCGCAACCACCTGCGCGCCCTCGCCGCGACGCACGGCATCGGCCGGGCGCGCGTGGAGGAGGTCATCGAGCTCACCGGCCTCGGATCGGTGGCGGACAAGCGTGTCGGGGGCTTCTCGCTCGGGATGGGCCAGCGCCTCGGCGTCGCCGCCGCACTGCTCGGCGACCCCCAGACGCTCATCCTCGACGAGCCGGTCAACGGGCTCGACCCGGAGGGCGTCATGTGGATCCGCACGCTGGTGCGCTACCTCGCCGCCCAGGGGCGCACCGTCTTCCTCTCCTCGCACCTCATGAGCGAGATGGCGCAGACGGCGGACCACATCATCGTGCTCGGGCGTGGCCGCGTCATCGCGGACGCCCCGGTCGACGAGATCCTCCGGCGCGCCTCGGGCACCTCGGTCCGCGTCCGCACGCCCGACGCCGCCGCGCTCGCCGAGGCCCTACGGGCGCCCGACGTCGAGGTCGCCTCGGTCGAGTCCGGGCTCCTGGAGATCACCGGGACGACGGCCCCCACCATCGGTGAGGCGGCCGCGCGTGCCGGCGTCGTCCTGCACGAGCTCACGCCCATCACCAGCTCCCTCGAGGACGCCTACCTGCAGCTCACCGCCGACGAGGTGGAGTACCACTCCGGCGGCCTGCCCGACGCCATCGGCGCGGACTCCGGTGCCCGCGTCCCCGCAGCCATGGAAGGAGCGGCCCGATGACCGCCGCCACGCTCAGCCCGAGCGGCCCCGTCGCCGCCGTGCCCACCGTCCGCCGCCCCGGCCACGGGGTCACGTTCCCGGGCATCCTGCGGTCCGAGTGGATCAAGACGTGGAGCCTGCGCTCGACCGTCTGGTCCCTGGCCATCGCGGTCGTCCTGATGACCGGCACGACGGCCCTGCTCGCCTGGGGCGCCAGCACCGACCCGGCGGCGAACGGCGAGTTCTCCGCCGCGGAGCTCGTCGGCCCGGGCGCCTACTTCGCACAGCTCGTGCTCGCCGTCCTCGGCGTGCTCACCATCACGGGCGAGTACTCGACCGGCCAGATCCGCTCGACGATCGTCTCCGTGCCCCGGCGCTCCCCCGCGCTCGTCGCCAAGGCGATCATCCTCGCCGCCGTGGCCGCGCTCACCACGCTCGTCGGTGTCGTCACCGGCACGCTGGCCGCGATGCCGTTCCACGACAAGCTCGGCATCACGCTCGACCTGTCCGACGGCGAGACGCTCCGGATGCTCGGCGGCATGCCGCTGTACATCGCCGGCATCGCGCTCCTCGGCTTCGCGATCGGCGCGCTCGTGCGCAGCTCGCCCGGCGCGCTCGGCATCGTGCTCGGCCTGCTGCTCGTCGTCGAGCAGGTCGTCGCCGCGATCCCGTTGGCGTTCTTCGACCGCATCGAGCCGTTCCTGCCCTCCAACGCGGGCAGCCGGCTGATCACCAGCCAGGAGAGCATCGACACGGTGAACGCCGCGTCGATCGGCGCCGACCTCGGCGCGTGGCAGGGCTACGGCGTCCTGCTCGCCTGGGTCGCCGTCCTCATGGTGCTCGCCGCCGTGCTCCTGCGTAGGAGGGACGCCTGAGCATGACGGTGCACGGGGCGCCGGGCCCGCGGAACCGCTCTGCGAGCGGCGACGC
>JAEZBT010000390.1 GCA_023426865.1 Actinomycetes bacterium | reverse complement strand
GCCCCTCCCGGTGGGCCACCCGGGCGCCGTCGTACGCGAAGGGCGACACCACCCCCGCGTTCACGTGCACGACGTCGGGCGCCAGCCCCCGCATCACCGTGCGCATGCGTGGCACGGCCGCCGGGTTCACGGGCAGCTCGAACGGGAGCCGCGCCCCCAGCCGGTGCACCTGCACGCCCTCGTCGTCCTGCACGACGCCGCCGCGCTCGCCGGCCTCGCCGACCGTGGCCGTCAGGACGTGCACCTCGTGCCCCGCCGCCGCCTGCGCCTGGGCGAGGTCCCGCACCTGCGACTCGATGCCGCCCGTGCGCGGGGCGTAGCAGTCGGAGACGTGGAGGATCCGCACCCGGCCAGGCTAGCCCCGACCCGGCGGCACCTCGGCCGGGCCGCCGGGGTCGCCCCTCGGGTGAAGTCGCCACGAGGTCGGCGGTTCCCCTCATCCGCGCGCGAGGACCGGTCGATCATGAGGCGTGGACCGCGTCGCGCCGGCACGCACCGCACACGTGACCTTCGCCGTGCTCGTCAGCACGGTGTCGCTGACCGCTGTGCTCGCCGGCCGCGTGACCGCCACGCTCGTCGCCACCGCGGCCACCCTCGCGGTCGTCGCCCGCCAGGTGATCCTCCGGCGCGCGCACGAGCGCGCGTGGCTCGCCGTCCTGGTCGGCGTGGCCGTGCTGACGGCGGACGCCGCGCACTCGTTCGTCCGCGTCGTGCTGATGGGCGAGCCCAACGTCGCAGGGGCGGTCGCGGCGGCCGCGCTGCCCATCGGCAACGCGGCCCTCCTCGTCGGCGCCCTGCTGCTCATCTCCCCGCCCGGCCGGCACGACCCGGGAGCGCTCATCGACGCCACCCTCGTCGCGATCACCTGCTCGATCGCCCTGTGGGCAGGCCTGATCCAGCCGCACCTGCGGAGCATCGACGCCGGTAGCACCCCGACCTGGGAGACCGTGCTCGTCATGCTCATCCTCGGCGGCATCGCCGGCGCGCTGATGCGCACCTGGCTGACCCAGAGGTCCAACCGTGGCGCCCTCGGCTACGTGGTCGTCGCCGTCGCCGCCGGGTTCGTGGGGAGCGCGCTCAGGGTGTTCACCTGGTCCGAGGGCGACCTGACCTCAGCGTCGTGGATCGCGTTCTTCTGGGCCGTCGCCTACGCGGGACTCGCGGCCGCCTGCCTGCACCCCGCGGCCAACAACATCGCCGCCGCGCCGGTCGACGAGCGGCTGACCCGCACCCGCATCGCAGCGCTCGGCGTCGCCCTCCTGGTCGCACCTGTGATCGTCGCGATCCAGGACGCCCTCGGCGGGCACGTGGACGGCGTCCTGCTCGGGGCGAGCGCGCTCGTCGTCGTGCCGCTCGTGCTCGCGCGGGTGAGCATCCTCGCTCGGCTGTACCACGAGGCCGAGGCACGGCTCGCCCACCTGGTCGAGCACGACGAGCTCACGGGCCTGGCCAACCGCCGGGCCGTCACCGGGCGGTTGACGGAGATGCTCGCGCGCGTGTCAGCCGAGCGCTCCCCGGGTGCCGTCGTCGCGTTCGCGGACCTCGACGACTTCAAGTCCGTCAACGACGAGCTCGGCCACGCCACGGGGGACCGGCTGCTCACCGCCGTCTCCGCGCGCCTGTGCGCCCACCTGCGTTCGTCGGACACGGTGGCGCGCTTCGGCGGCGACGAGTTCCTCATCGTGTGCGAAGGCCACCCGCAGACCGTCGAGCGGCGCATCCGCGAGGTCGTCGACGAGGCGCTCGCCGAGCCGTTCGAGATCGACGGCGCACTGCTCGAGTGCCGCGCGAGCCTCGGCACGGTCGTCGTGCACCCGGGCGAGAACGTGCGCGTGGACGAGATCCTCTCCGCCGCGGACGCCGCGATGTACAAGGACAAGGGCAGGGTGACGAGGGCGCCCTAGCTGTGATGTCCAGGGAGGTTGGTCAGTCGGGTGACCGGTGGCCGGCCGCCGATGGCGGAGTGGGCGCGGTGGTGATTGTAGAAGTGCAGCCAGGCGGGTAGGGCGGCGTCGCGGTCGGCGGTGGTGTCGTAGAGCCGGGCGTAGGCCCAGCCGTCGCCCAGCGTCCGGTGGGAGCGCTCGATCTTGCCGTTCGTCTGTGGGCGGTAGGGCCGGGTCCGCTTGTGGACCAGGTCGAGGTCGGTGCAGGTGTCGGCCCAGAGGTGGGATCGGTAGCAGCTGCCGTTGTCGGACAGGACTCGCTGGACAACGACGCCGCGGTCACTGAACCAGGCGACGGCTCGGCGCAGCACGGCTGTGGCGGTCTCGGCTTTCTCGTCGGTGTGGATCTCGGCGTAGGCGACGCGCGAGTGGTCGTCGATGACGGTGTGCAGGTAGGCGGTCCCGATGACGGGGCGGGACCGCTTGCCTCGCTCTCCGGTCCGGCGTGCGGTCGCGATGCCGTTCGCCCGGCTCTGCTGACGGCTGAGGAACCTGTGCCCACCGCCGTCGGGGATGTTGGCGAACTTGGTCACGTCGACGTGGATCAACGACCCCGGGTAGGGGTGCTCGTAGCGGCGCAGCCGTTCACCGGTGACACGGTCGATGTGGCAGAGCCTGTTGATCCGACAGCGGACCAGGACCGCGTGCACGGTTGAGGGCGCAAGGCTGAGGCGGCCGGCGATCTGGACCGGGCCGAGTCGGTGACGCCAGCGCAGCCGCACGATCTGCTTGACGACCACGAGCGGGGTCTTGGTCGGGCTGGTCCACGGCCGCGAGGTGCGGTCCACCATGCCCGCAGGTCCCTCGGCGCGGTAGCGGTCGGCCCACTTCTTCGCCGTGCGCGGGCTGACCATGAACATCGCGGCCGCGGCGGCATAGGTCCAGCCGGTGTCGACGACGAGGCGAGCCAGGCGCAGACGGGTGCGCGGGGTCAGGGCAGCGTTAGCGTGGGACACGAAGGCCTCCGGTCAGTGAAGCGGTGAACTAGACAGCTCCACTTCACAACCGGGGGCCTTCACTGTCAGGCCGACTCACCGCCGCCAGGCGGGACAACCTCCCTGGACATCACA
>JAEZBT010000352.1 GCA_023426865.1 Actinomycetes bacterium | reverse complement strand
GAGCCCCCACGCGTCGCCCCGCCCCGGAGCGGACCGGCCGGTGACCTCGAGCGCCAGGACCCGTCCGCGGCGCGAGCCGAGCCAGGCGCCGAGGCCGCCCGGGGCCGGCGTCGTGACGTCGAGCGTGAACCCCTCGGCCTCACCCGCCTCCTCCGGGACCATCGCGAGGAGCCGCTCGCGCAGCACGCGGAACTCGAGCGCGTCGAACACCCGGTGCATCGCCTCGCGGTCCCAGGGCCGCGCCGCGAGGTCCTCGACCGAGACCGGCAGCTCGAGGTCGTCCACGGCGCGGTTCAGCCCGCGGTTGGTGCGGACCTGCTCCAGGTGGGCCCGCAGGTTCTCCCCCGCCTTGCCGGAGATCTCGCCCGCGGCTGCGAGCACGCCCTCCAGCCCGCCGTAGGCGGAGATCCACTTGGCCGCGGTCTTGGGCCCGACGCCCGGGACGCCGGGCAGGTTGTCGCTCGTCTCGCCCACCAGCGCGGCGAGGTCCGGGTAGCACTCCGGCGTGACGCCGTACTTCTCGGTGACGGCGTCCGGGGTGAACCGCACGAGGTCGGACACGCCCTTGCGCGGGTACAGCACGGTGACCGCGTCGCTGACGAGCTGGAAGGAGTCCCGGTCCCCGGTGCAGACGAGCACGTCCATGCCGGCCGCGACCGCGCGCCTGGCCAACGTCGCGATGACGTCGTCGGCCTCGTAGTCCGGCTTCTCGACCGTCGGGATGCGCAGCGTCGCCAGGATCTCCTTGATGAGCGGCACCTGCCCGGAGAACTCCGGCGGGGTCGTCTCGCGGGTCGCCTTGTACGCGGGGTAGGCCTGGGTCCGGAAGGTGGTTCGGCCGACGTCGAAGGCCACGCCGACGTGCGTCGGCCGCTCGTCGCGCAGCAGGTTCGCGAGCATGGACGTGAAGCCGTAGACGGCGTTCGTCGGTGTGCCGGTTGTCGTCGAGAAGTTCTCCGCGGGCAGCGCGAAGAACGCCCGGTAGGCCATGGAGTGGCCGTCGACGAGCAGGAGCAGGGGCCGGGTTCGCGCCGCGTCGGTCACGGGTGCCAACCTAGCCGCCATGAGTGACACCGACCGCGTCCCGACCACGCAGGGGCCGGACGCCGCCCTGCTCGCCACACTCCGCGCCATGGCCCGCGGCACGCTCGTCGAGCGGCTCGGCATCGAGCTGCTGGAGGCCACCCCGGAGCGCGTGGTCGGCACCATGCCCGTGGCGGGCAACACCCAGCCGCTGGGCCTGCTGCACGGCGGCGCGACGGTGGCGCTCGCGGAGACCCTCGGGTCCTACGCAGCGGCGCTGCACGCGGGCCCGGGCCGGAGCGCCGTCGGGATCGAGGTGAGCGCCACGCACCACCGCGGCGTTCGCGACGGCGTCGTCACGGGCCGCGCGACGGCCGTCCACCTCGGCGGGACGACCGCGAGCTACGAGATCGTCGTCGAGGACGAGACCTCGCGGCGGATCTGCACCGCGCGGCTCACCTGCCTGCTGATGACCGACCGTGGCGAGTCCCAGAGCCCCGACACGTCGGACCGGCCGGCGGTCGCGGCCACCGGGCCGAGCGGCTCGGGCGCCACCGCGGACGCCGACCCGGTCGCCGCCTCGCGGGACTGACGCCGCCGGGCGATCACGTCGTCGCGCCGGCGGGAGCCCGCGCGACGGGCGCTGTCGGCGGTCAGCCGCCGGTGCAGGGTCGCCACGGGCGTGACCCGGTGCGAGACCGCGGGCGCGAACCCGAGCCGCACGAAGAACCGCTGGACCCCGCGCGCGCCCGGGATCGGCGCCGCGTAGACGTTCTCGGCACCGCTGGCCAGGGCCAGCTCGACCGCCGCCAGCATGAGGGCGTGCCCGACGCCGCGGCGCCGGTGGTCGCTGTCGACGTAGACGACCTCGACGGCGAAGTTGACCTCGTCGGTGAACACGTTGGGGCCGAGCAGCCGCCCGAGGAGCACCCCGACGAGCCCGTCGTCGGCGCGGGCCACGAGCAGCACCGCGCCCGGGCTCGACATCAGCGCGCCCAGGTGCGCCGCGACCGTCGCCGGATCGCCGCTGCAGACCTGGGATGCCGTCCAGGTCTCACCTCGCGCCCGCAGACACAGGTCGACGACGCCGTCCCGGTCGTCGGGACGGACCGCACTGACCTCGATCGCCGAACGCACGCCGGCCGACCTCCTCCACCAGGACCGGCCGGGCGTGGGGGTGCCAGAGGGGGCGGCCGGTGTCCTCCGAACCTTAACCTCCAGGAGGCACCCGCGGTAGGTCGGTTCCGGGCCGGGGTCACCGGTCCAGGGACGGACGGGTCAGGAGGCTCCGCCGACCTGCTCGATCACGGCGTCGGCGACCTCGCGCATGGTGAGGCGGCGGTCCATCGACGTCTTCTGGATCCACCGGAACGCGTCCGGCTCGGACAGGCCCATCTTGGTCATGAGCAGGCCCTTGGCCCGGTCCACCCGCTTGCGGGTCTCGAACCGCTCGGCCATGTCGGCGACCTCGGCCTCGAGCGCCGTGATCTGCGCGTAGCGCGAGATGGCGATCTCGATGGCGGGCAGCAGGTCGGCCGGCGTGAACGGCTTGACGACGTACGCCATCGCCCCCGCGTCGCGGGCCCGCTCCACCAGCTCCGTCTGGGAGAAGGCGGTGAGCAGGACGACGGGAGCCGCGTGCTCCCTGGCGATCCGCTCGGCCGCCGAGATGCCGTCCATCACGGGCATCTTGACGTCCATCACGACCACGTCGGGCCGCAGCTCGGTGGCCAGGCGGACCGCGGCCTCGCCGTCGCCCGCCTCGCCCACGACCTCGAAGCCCGCCTCGCGCAACGTCTCGACGACGTCCATGCGGATGAGCGCCTCGTCCTCGGCGACGACGGCGCGGCGCGGCGTCCGCGCGCCCGGGTCCGCGGCGGGCTTCTCGTCGGCTGCCACCGCGGTCGGCGCGTCAGTCCCGGCGTCCGCGATGGCACCGGTGTCAGGGATGGGCAGGGGCTCCTTCTCGGTCACGCGCGCTAGCCTAGTGTGCGCTCCGGATAGGCCGGTACCGGCGTCCACCTGCGGCGTCGTCCCGTCCCCCGGCGCCCCGATAGCCCAACTGGCAGAGGCGTTCGGCTCAAACCCGATCCAGTGGGGGTTCGAATCCCCCTCGGGGCACGTCCTTCCGCACACCGCTCCGCCCGCACACCGCCGTCCGGGCACGCCGCTGCACCACCGGCGCGCTCCGGCGGCCGGCTTCCGCGGTTGCCTCCCCCGGGCCCGGGTGCCAGCGTGATCGAGGGAGGCCCGGCACCCGCCCGGTGGCACGAGTGATCGCACGCACCGCTGACGCCGTCGTGATCGGCGGCGGACCCAACGGCCTGGTGGCCGCGAACGCCCTGGTCGACGCGGGCGGGGACGTGCTGCTGCTCGAGGCGGCCGAGGAGGTCGGCGGCGCCGTACGGACCGCCGAGGTCACGGCCCCGGGCTACCGCACCGACCTGTTCAGCGCGTTCTACCCGCTGGCGGCGGCGTCGCCCGTGATCCGCGGCCTCGAGCTCGACCGGCACGGCCTCACGTGGCGGCGCGCCCCCGCCGTCCTCGCC
>JAEZBT010000344.1 GCA_023426865.1 Actinomycetes bacterium | reverse complement strand
GGCCGACGACGGCGTCCCACACGCTCACGCCGAGACCCCGAGGACGGCGGCGAGCCGCTCGCGCACGCGGGCGCCGATGGCGTCGGCGGGCTGGGCGGCGTCGAGGACGAGGAAGCGGGCGGGGTCCGCCGCCGCACGGTCGAGGTAGGCCTGGCGCATCCGGGCGTGGAAGTCGGCGCCGGCGCGCTCGAGCCGGTCGGGCTCGCGCGTGATGCGGGACAGGCCGATCGCCGGGTCGAGATCGAGCAGCACCGTGAGGTCCGGGAGCAGACCCTCGACGCCCCAGAGGTTGAGGCGCTCGACAGCCTCGGCGCCCAGCCCCCGGCCGACGCCCTGGTAGGCGACGGAGGAGTCGAGGAACCTGTCGGTGAGGACGACGGCACCCCGTTCGAGCGCCGGCCGGATGACCGTGGCGACGTGGTGCGCGCGGTCCGCGGCGTAGATGAGCGCTTCCGCGCGCGGCGCGACGTGGTCGCCGTGCAGGACGGCGTTGCGCAGCTCGACGCCGAGCGGGGTACCGCCGGGCTCGCGCGTCACGACCACCTCCCGCCCGATTCCGGCCAGCCAGCCGCGCAGCAGGTCGAGCTGGGTCGACTTGCCGACTCCGTCGCCCCCCTCGAACGAGACGAAGGTGCCGACGTGCGCGCGGGGCGCCGGGGCGGCGTCGGGCAGCGGCTGGTCCGGGCGCAGCGGCTGGTCCGCGGGCGGGGTCACGGCGTCAGGCTAGTGGGGCGCTGGGACAGGGCTGCGCGTGGGGCCGGGGGTCGACGCTCACTCGCCCGGGTAGACCACCCCGACCTGGCGGCGGATCTCGTCCAGGGTGTCCATGACCTCGAGCGTGTTGTCGAGGGTGATGACCGGGGACTCGGTCTCCCCCGCGGCGATCCGGCGGGCGACCTCGGCGATCTGGTACTGGAAGCCGCCGTCGACGTCCTTGAAGTAGTCCCAGGTGGAGCCGTCGTTGCGGATCACCGAGAAGGACGTCGGGCGGTAGAAGTCGCTGTCGATCTCGATGCGGCCCTCGCTGCCGAAGATCACGCCCGTCGTGGCGGTCCTGGCCAGCGACGTCGTGTGCAGGGACGCCTGCACGTCCGGGCCGAAGCCGAGCGCCATGCTGATCTGGCCGTCGACGCCCGTCGGGGTCAGCGAGCCGACGGCGGCGATGCGGTCGGGGACGCCGAAGAGGTCGTGCGCGAAGCTGACCGGGTACACGCCCAGGTCGAGCAGGGCGCCGCCCGCGAGCTCGGGGTTGTGGATGCGGTGGCTGGCCGGGCGGTCCGCGAAGGCCTGGCCGTGGTCGGCGATGAACCCCACCGGCTCGCCGATGTCGCCCCGGCGCACCATCGCGCGCAGCGCCACGACGTGCGGCAGGAACCGCGTCCACATGGCCTCCATGCAGAAGACGCCGGCGGCGCGGGCGGCGTCGACGACCTCCTGCGCCTCGGCGCGGTTGCGCGTGAACGACTTCTCGACCAGCACGTGCTTGCCTGCGGCGATGGCCATGAGCGCGTGCTCGCGGTGCTCGCTGTGGGGCGAGGCGATGTAGACGGCGTCGACGTGCGGGTCATTGACGAGGGCCTCGTAGCCGACGTGCACCGTCGGGATGCCGTGCTGCGTCGCGAAGCGCGAGCCGCGGTCCTTGTTGCGGGAGCCGACGGCGACGAGCTGGGCGCGCGTGTACCGGTTGACGGCCGTCGCGAACACCCCGGCGATGCCGCCGGCGGCGAGAATGCCCCAGCGCAGCGGGGGCGCGGTGCGGGGGTCCTCGGCGTGCAGGGGGCCTGCGGGGACCGGGGCGGGGGCGGAGGTCGGCGTCGACGTCATGACGACCAGGCTAGTGCGGCGACCGGGACGGTCCTACCTGCCGGAGCAGGAGGGCCTAACCTCGGCGCGTGGGCGCTCGGGTGCTGGTGTGCGGGCTGGCGACGCTCGACGTCGTGCAGACGGTCGACCGGGTGCCCGGCGCGAACGAGAAGGTCGTCGCGGCGGGGCTGGCCGTCGCCGCGGGCGGACCGGCCGCCAACGCCGCCGTCACGTGCGCCGCGCTGGGGGTGCCCCCGCGGCTGGTGACGCGAATCGGCGGAGGGGCCCTGGGGACGGTCGTGCGGGAGGACCTGGCGGGCGCCGGGGTCGAGGTCGTGGATCTCGCGGCGCCCGGGGCGACGCCACCTGTGTCGACGGTGCTGGTCACCCGCGCGACCGGCGAGCGGGCGGTCGTGTCGGTGAACGCGACGGGGGCGGCGGCGGGTGCGTGTGGCGCCGACGTTCCTGCGGAGGTGTGGGACGGCGTCGGGCTGGTGCTCGTCGACGGGCACCACCTGGACCTGGGGATCGGGGTCGCCGGGGAGGCCCGGCGGCGGGGGGTGCCCGTGCTGCTCGACGGCGGGTCGTGGAAGCCGGGGCTCGAGGCCCTGCTGGCGCAGGTCGACGTGGCGGTGGTGTCGGCGGACTTCGCCGTGCCCGACGGCGTGGCGGTGCCTGACGGGGTGGGTGGCGCCGGGGCCGCGGGTGACGCAGCCGTGCTCGACGCCCTGCTGCGGCTCGGGCCGTCGGTCGCGGCGAGGT
>JAEZBT010000261.1 GCA_023426865.1 Actinomycetes bacterium | reverse complement strand
CGGCACGGCCCGGCGCAGCCGGGACGCGAGCGTGGACTTCCCGGCCGCGCTGCGCCCGTCCACCGCGACGACGCGCGGACGGCCCGGCGCTGCACCTGCGCGGACCCCGAGGAGCTCGACCAGCTCGGCCACGCGGACGACGCGCCAGCTCGTGACTGCGGGCTCACTGGGCGGGAGCGCGGTCGCCATGGGGTCTCCGATCGGGGCGGGACGGCAGTTCAGGCGCAGGAACAGGGCACACGGAACGCGACGCTGGCGGCGTCGTCCGACACCATGATCGTCAGCCCCGGCGCGCGGCGGCCACCGTGCCTCGTGCCAACCGCCGCAACGCGTGGATCGCCCGGGGCGTCCTCGCCGTCGGCGTGACCGCGCTCGTGCTCACCATGGTGGTGCGCTCCCAGCGCGACGGCGGGAGCAACGTCACGACGATCCTGGTCATGGCCGCCGCCATGGTCGCGATCGTGGCGGTCGTGATGATCACCAGGGGCTCGAGCACCCGGAGGCGGAACGCCGCGGTGCGGGCGCTGCGGCCCGAGTCGGAGGTCGTCAAGGTCTGGGCGGCGCGCCGGCCCCGAGCCGCCCGGCCCACAAGCCCCAGAGGAGCCCCTCGGTGTCGGCGGTACGGTGCAGCGTCAGGCCGAGCGAGAGGGGAACCATGGCCGGGGCGAAGGAGCCGTCGGCGCGGACCACCCGCCGACCACGCGAGCGCGCGACGACGACGAGCGGCCAGCGCAAGCGCGAGCAGATCCTCGACGCAGCGGTGCGCGTCTTCGGCACGGGCGGCGCCGACGGCGTCACGCACCGGGCCGTCGCGCAGGCGGCCGAGGTCCCCCTCGGGTCGACGACGTACTACTTCACGGACCGCGACGACCTGCTGCTGCAGACCATGGGGCACGCGCGGGCCGCGGAGTCCGACCGGCTCGCGGCGATCGTCGACGCGGTCGAGGGCCCGATCGACGTCGACCGCTCGATCGCGCTGCTCACCGAGATGTTCTTCGACAAGACGACGGCCGACCCGCTGTACGACCTCGCGCTGTTCGAGATGTTCATGGAGGCGACGCGCAACGACGCGCTGCGCCCCGTGACGCGCGAGTGGTCGGAGATGATCGGCTCGCTCGTCGACCGCGTGCTGCCGCCCAGCGACCCGGCCGTCCCCCGCGAGCACGTGGTGCAGATCGTGGCGTGCCTGGTGGACGGGCTCATGCTTGAGGCCGTCTCGAACGGGGAGCTGGAGGTCCCAGACCTCGCCGACCGCCTGCGCGCCGTCGTCGAGCGGCTGTGCCCGCCCGGGACGGCGGCACGGGGCGCGTGAGGCCCGGACGTCGGGCGGATCTCACCCGCTCCTGACCCCCGCCGGGGACGTAGGTCCCTGGCCCCCATGCGGCCCACTTGTACGTTTGTACATATCGGAGTTGTACGTTCGTACACACGGATGCAGGGCGGCATCCGCGCCGGGCGTAGCCCTTCGAGCACAGGACGACCCGCACGATCCCCCTCAGCGGCTCACGCAAAGGAGCACCCATGGCCGCGCAGACCGACACCACGGTCAGTTCCACCGCCGACGGCACGACCGGACGGCCCGCCTTCCGCATGTTCGACATGGTGCTGTTCTCCGTGGCGGCCATGCTCCTGCTGTCCCAGCTCACGGTCACCGCATCCGTGGGCCCGACGGCGATCTTCTGGACACTGCTGATCATCGTCGCGTTCTTCGTGCCGTACGGCCTCGTCACGGCCGAGCTCGGCTCCGCCTACCCGGACGCCGGCGGCATCTACGCGTGGGTCGTCCGGGCGTTCGGCAACCGCTGGGGCACGCGCGTGTCGTGGTGGTACTGGATCAACGTCGGCCTGTGGGTGCCGAGCGTCTACCTGATGTTCTCGGGCGCGATCTCGTCGATGTTCTTCGACGGCGAGCTCAACTTCTGGGTCCAGGTCGCGATCACCGTGGTCCTCATCTGGATCAACTACTGGGTCAACGCGCGTAGCCTCGAGACCGGCACCTGGGTGTCCAACCTCGGCGCAGGCATCACGCTCGCCGTCATCGCCGCGCTCGCCGTCGCAGGCGGCATCTACGCCGCGAACAACGGCTCCGCGACCGACTGGAGCATCGGCGAGCTCCTGCCGACCGACACCATGCCGGCCCTGGCCGCCGCGCTGCCGATCATCATCTACAACTTCCTCGGCTTCGAGCTCATGTCGTCGGCCTCCACGCAGATGGAGAACCCGAAGCGGGACGTCCCGCGCACCATCCTCATCGCGGGCGCGCTCATCGGCGGCTTCTACCTCATCGCCACCGTCGGCATGCAGCTCATCTTCCCGGCCGACGAGATCTCCGAGACCACCGGCCTCATCGACGCCCTCCAGCTCGGCTTCGGCGACTCCACGGCCGCGAACGTCCTGGTGACGACCCTCGGCATCGGCGCGCTGTTCTGCTTCTTCGCGTGCCTCGTGCCCTGGACGATCGGCGCCAACCTCGCCGCCGCCGAGTCCGCGCAGCAGGGCGACCTGCCCAAGGTGTTCGCGCACCGGCACCCGCGCCGCGGCACCCCGACCGGCGCCGCGATGCTCACCTCGATCGTCGGCACCGTCTTCACCGTCGGCTACGCGGCGCTCTTCTCGCTGACCGACGGCGCGATCGACGACGTCTTCTGGAACCTGTTCGCATTCTCGTCGGTGATCTTCCTGCTGCCGTACATCGTGATGATGCTGGCGTTCCGCAAGCTGCGCGGCATCGACCCCGAGCGGGCGCGCCCCTACCGCGTGCCCGGCGGGAAGGGCTGGACCCTCGTCATCAGCATCGTGCCGACCGTCCTGCTCGCCCTCGCCGCGGTGTTCTTCGTGGTCAACCCGTACGACTTCTCGTGGTCGGTGACGGGCTCCATCCTCGTCGGCCTGGCCATCGCCGTGGCCATCCAGGAGTGGTTCTGCTTCAAGGCCCCGACCTGGACGCGCCAGCGCGCCCTCGAGCGCGGCGAGGACCCGGAGACCGCCCAGCAGTTCGCCGACTGACACAGACATCCCTGCCCGACGCGCGGGCGACGCGCCTCCGACGCACCGCGCGACCCACACGAAAGGTGGTCTCACCATGGTCCACACGATCGACTCGACACCCGCGGCCGACGGCTACCGCATGCCGGCCGAGTGGGCGCATCACGCCGGCTGCTGGCTGGTCTGGCCCGAGCGCCCCGACAACTGGCGGCTCGGCGCGAAGCCCGCACAAGAGGCGTTCACGGCCGTCGCGACGGCCATCGCCGAGACCGAGCAGGTCACGGTCGCCGTCTCCGCCCGGCAGTACGACAACGCGCGGAGCCAGCTCCCCGACCACGTCCGCGTCGTCGAGATGTCCAACGACGACTCGTGGATGCGCGACATCGGCCCGACGTTCGTCGTGAACGACGCCGGCGACGTGCGCGGCGTGGACTGGGACTTCAACGCCTGGGGCGGTCTGGTCGACGGCCTGTACTTCCCCTGGGCGGCCGACGACGCCGTCGCGCGGAAGGTCTGCGAGATCGAGGGCGTGGCGCGCTACAAGGCGCCGCTCGTGCTCGAGGGCGGCTCGATCGACGTCGACGGCGAGGGCACCGTGCTCGTCACCGCCGAGTGCCTGCTGTCGGAGGGCCGGAACCCGGACCTCAGCCAGGACGAGATCACCGAGCACCTGCGCGACTACCTCGGGGCCGAGGTCGTCGTCTGGCTGCCGTACGGCGTCTACCTCGACGAGACCAACGGGCACGTCGACAACTTCTGCCGGTTCGTGCGCCCCGGCGTCGTCATGCTCACCTGGACCGACGACGAGAACGACCCGCAGTACGAGCGGTCGATGGCCGCGCTGAAGGTCCTGGAGGCGACCCGCGACGCCAAGGGCCGCGCGCTCGAGGTCGTGAAGATCCACCAGCCCGGCCCGATCGTCATCACTGCCGAGGAGGCCGCCGGCGTCGACAGCATCGAGGGGACGCTGCCGCGCGAGGAGGGCGACCGGCTCGCCGGGTCGTACGTGAACTCCTACATCGGCAACGACATCGTGGTGCTGCCCGTCTTCGACGACCCGCACGACGACGCCGCGGTCGCCGCCTACACCGAGCTCTTCGCGCCGCGCCGGGTCGTCACTCTGCCCGGCCGGGAGATCCTCCTCGGCGGCGGCAACATCCACTGCATCACCCAGCAGCAGCCGTCCGGCCGCTGAGCTCGCCCTGAGCCGGGGGGCCCCCCCCCCCCCCCCCCCCCCGGGGGGGGGGCCCCTCCCACACCTGCACACCCGGCAGTCGCACCGCGCCCGGCGGTCCGGCGACTGCGTCCTGCCCGGAACCCGCCCGCCGCACGCCGGCACCGACCACCCAGGAGCCCACCATGGCCGTCCGCCACTTCATCGACACGCAGGACTTCACCAAGGCCGAGCTGCTCGACATCGTCCACCTCGGCATCACGCTCAAGAAGTGCGTGCAGGTCGGCTACTTCCCGCCGCTGCTCGCCGGCCGGACGCTCGGCATGATCTTCGAGCAGTCCTCCACCCGCACCCGCGTCTCCTTCGAGACGGCGATGACGCAGCTCGGCGGCCACGCGCAGTACCTCGCGCCCGGCCAGATCCAGCTCGGCGGCCACGAGACGATGGAGGACACCGCGCGGGTGCTCTCGAAGCTCGTCGACGTCGTCATGGCGCGGGTGGCCCGGCACCACACGGTGGCCGGCTTCGCCGAGCACGCCACGATCCCCGTCATCAACGGCATGTCGGACTACAACCACCCGACGCAGGAGATCGGCGACCTCATCACGATGGTCGAGAACCTGCCCGCCGGGAAGCGGCTCGAGGACTGCAAGGTCGTGTTCGTCGGCGACGCCACCCAGGTCTGCGCCTCGCTCATGATGATCACCACGAAGATGGGCATGGACTTCGTCCAGTACGGCCCGCAGGGCTTCCAGCTCAAGCCCGCGATGCAGGAGATCGGCCGCGCGAACGGCGCCGTCTCCGGCGGCAGCATCACCGTCACCGACGACCGCTCCGCCATCGAGGGCGCTGACTTCGTCTACACCGACGTCTGGTACGGCGACTACGAGGCCGAGCTGGGCGAGGCCGAGCGGCTCGCCGTGTTCATGCCCACCTACCAGGTGAACGCCGAGCTCATGGCCGCCGCCGGCCCGGCCGCGCAGTTCCTGCACTGCCTGCCCGCGACGCGCGGCGAAGAGGTGACCGACGAGGTGCTCGACTCCGCGTACTCGCTCGCGTTCGAGGAGGCGGGCAACCGGCTCACCGCCCAGCGCGCGCTGCTGGTCTACTTCCTGCGGCCCGAGCTGCCGAACCCGCACAAGGTCGCGGCGGCCAAGGCCGAGCTCGACGCGCTGCTCGCCGGCATCCTCTAGGGACCCCGGCATGTCGCGCATCGTCATCGCCCTGGGCGGCAACGCCCTCGGCGACACCGCCGCCGAGCAGCGGGCGCGCATCGACGCGGCCGCGCCCGCGCTCGTCGGCCTCATCGCCCAAGGGCACGAGATCATCGTGTCCCACGGGAACGGGCCGCAGGTCGGGGCCATCAGCCTCGCCTTCGCGACCGCCGCCGAGCACACCGACCGGGTCCCCACCATGGACCTGCCCGAGTGCACGGCCATGAGCCAGGGCTACATCGGCTACCACCTGCAGCAGGGCATCGCCCGCGAGCTGCGCCGGGTGGGCATGCCGTGGCACGTCGCCTCGGTGGTGACGCAGGTGGAGGTCGACCCGGCCGACCCGGCGTTCGCGCACCCGACCAAGCCGATCGGCGGCTTCTACGACGAGGCCACGGCCCGGTCGATGATGGCCGCCGACCCCGACCTGCGCATGGTCTCCGACTCCGGGCGCGGCTGGCGGCAGGTCGTCGCCTCACCGCGGCCGGTGCGGATCGTCGAGCGGGACTCGATCCTCAACCTGCTGGACCACGAGTTCATCGTGGTCGCGTGCGGCGGCGGCGGGGTCCCGGTGGTGCGCACGGAGGCCGGCGACCACCGCGGGGTCGCGGCGGTCATCGACAAGGACTTCGCGTCCGCGGCCCTGGCCGACGCCGTCGGGGCGGACTACCTGTTCATCCTCACCGCGGTGGACCGGGTGGCCGTCGACTTCGGCACCCCGGCCCAGCGCGACCTCGAGGACCTCGACCTCGCCGAGGCCCAGCGCCTGGTTGACGACGGCCAGCTCGGCGCCGGCTCGATGCTGCCGAAAGTCCAGGCCGCGATGTCCTTCGCGGCGAGCGGGCCCGGGCGTCGGGCCGTCATCTGCTCGCTGGAGAAGGCCCCGCTCGCGATGCGCGGCGAGAGCGGGACGACGATCCACGCGTAGCCCGCACCTGCACGACGCGGGCCCGCCCGCCACCGCTCAGGCGGTGCCCCAGCGGATGCCCCGGGCCCGGAAGAACGCGGCGAGCGCCGCCGCCCCGTCCGTGCCGACGCCCGGGATCTTGGCAGCCTCGGCGGCGCTCATCCGGCGCGCCATCTGCATGTTCGGGATGCCGGCCGCGCGCAGCCCCTCGAGGGCGGAGGGCGGCAGGTGCCCCTCGAAGACGTCGAGCGGGATGAGGGTCGCCGGCTCCTTGGGCGGGAACTCGGCGAGGTCGAACGCCTCGGCCTCCGCGGCGTCCACCTGGAACACCGGGTCCTCGTGGACCTCGCCGCGGATGCCGTCCAGCCCGCCCGGGACCAGGGCCACCGCCATCAGGCCGTCGAACGTCGCGCCCCCCGGTGCGGTGATGCCCACGTCGGCGGCGCGCACGAACCCGAAGCACGGGTAGTAGTCCGGGTGCCCGTAGACGACGACAGCGCGGTGCCCGAGCCGCGCGGCCTCGGCGAGGGTGTGCCGCATGAGCGCCGTCCCGACACCCCTCGCCTGGCACTCGGGCAGCACGCTGAGCGGCCCGAACGTCAGCACGTCGTGCACGACCTCGCCCTCGGGCCCCTGCTCGACCACGCTCGCGCGCGACCACATGACGTTCCCGACCACCTCGCCGTCCACCTCCGCGACGTAGTCCAGCTCCGGGAGGAACGACGGCGACTCGCGCAGCCGCCGGACGAGCAGGTGCTCCATGCAACGGGGCATCTCGGTGCCCCAGAACGCCTCACGTGTGAGGAGCTCGACGGCGCGGTGGTCGGACGGCCGCTCGGGCCGCAGGGTGATGGTCACAAGTCACCAGCATGATCACCGGGCGACCCGCCCGGCCAACGGATTTCCGGAATCCTGCGCGCGACCCGGTGGTTCCCAGCGGAGGAGCACACCATGATCGAAGGAGCCACGATGACCGTCCGCACCCTCGGCCGCGCGGCCCTCGGCGCGTTCCTCGCGAGCGCGGGGGTCGGGCACCTGACCTTCGCCCGGCAGGAGTTCCAGGCGCGGGTCCCGGACTGGGTACCGCTGGACAAGGACGTCGTGGTCGTGGCGTCGGGCGTCGTCGAGGTGGCCCTCGGGCTCGCCCTGCTCCTCACGCCGCGTCGGCACCGACCGCTCGTCGGCTGGGTCGCGGCGGCGTTCTTCGTCGCGATCTTCCCCGGGAACATCTCGCAGCTCGTCACGCGGACGGACGCGTTCGGGCTCGAGTCCGACGCCGCCCGCGCCGTGCGCCTGCTCTTCCAGCCGGTGCTGGTGGCCTGGGCGCTCTGGTCGACGGGCGCGTGGCGGGCCTTCCGGGCATCGCGCGCGGGGCGTCGCACCGAGGGCTGACGACTCCGGTCCGGCGGCTCCGCTCAGGCGGCGGCGCGGCGGGGCTTGGCGAGCTGTGAGCCGCGCGTCGTGGCGCGGTTCACGAAGTCCTTGATCCGCCGCTGGCTCTCGGGCTTGGCCAGCTCGCGCTTGACGATCTGGAACGCCTTCGCCACGACCGCCGACTTCACCATGCCTCGGATGAACCTCGCCACGTCGCCTCCAGTGCTCGCAGGTGCCTTCGACGCTACGTGCAGCCCCGGGCGTCGGCCACCGGGGCCGAGCCCGACACCGGAGCCGGACGTGCTGTTCTTCGTCAAGGTGCGCATCGACGTCGCGCAGATGGTCGAGATGGGTCGGCAGCTGGCCGACGGCACGCTCGACCGCACGGGTCTGCGCTCGACGCACTGCTACGCGGCCGACCCGGAGGTCGGCCTGAACATCTGGGAGGCGGCGGACGCCGCCGACCTGCGCCGCCGCCTGCCGCCGTGCCTTGTACCGCGAGGTCGTGGAGATCACCCCGGTGATCCCGGCCCCGGAGGCGATGCGGCTGCTGCTGGACGGCTCCCCCGCCGAGCCGTAGCCGGGGCGCCGCCGTTCCGTGGAGGGTTTCCCGCGCATTCCGCGGGAAAC
>JAEZBT010000230.1 GCA_023426865.1 Actinomycetes bacterium | reverse complement strand
GGGCGGGCCCGAGCGGGCGGGGCGCTGCGCGGCGCTCGGTGCGGACGTCGTCGTCGACCACCGGGCGCAGGACTTCGTCGAGGTGGTGCGGGAGGCGACGGACGGGCGCGGCGCGGACGTCGTCCTGGACGTGGTGGGCGCGGCGAACCTGGCGCGCAACGTCGAGGTGCTCGCGACGGGCGGGCGGCTCGAGGTGATCGGCCTGCAGAAGGGACGTCGCGCGGAGCTGGACCTGGGCACGCTGATGGCCCGACGGGCGTCGGTGCACGCGGCGACCCTGCGCGCGCGGCCGCGTGCCGAGAAGGCGGCGATCGTCGCGGCGGTGGGCGAGCACGTCTGGCCGATGGTCGCCGCCGGGACGGTGCGGCCCGTGGTCCACGAGCGCGTGCCGCTGGCACAAGCGCGGCGGGCGCACGAGCTGCTCGAGTCGGGCGCGGTGTTCGGGAAGCTGCTGCTCGTGCCCTGAGCGGGCGTCGTGCCCTTCGGGGCATGGGTTGCCCCGAAGGGGCGGACGGGCGTCCTGAGGGCCTCTGCGGCCCTCTGAAGGGGGTCTGGGCGGCCTCGGGGCGCAGCGCGCGGCCCTGGCGTCAGTCGGCCAGGAGCCCTTGCGCGAGGGCCGGCGCGAGCGCCGGGGCCGGTGGCAGTCGCGGGACCAGCGTGGCCTGCACCGCGTGGTACACGTCGGGCTTGCCCTGCCAGACGGTCCGCGAGACCTCGCGGTCCGGACCCACCTCGTGCCACCACGAGCCGCCCGCGGGGTCGATGAAGGACTCGACCGCCTCGTCCCACCAGCGCCGGTACCAGCCCTCGTAGGAGAGGTCGCGCGTGACCGCGGCCAACGCTGCGGCGGCGGCGATGCCCTCGCACACCACCCAGTGCATGCGCTCACGCACCACGGGGCGGCCCTGGAAGTCCACCGTGTACACGAAGCCCGGCGCGCCGTCGACCTCCCAGCCCTCCCGCACGGCCGCGTCGAACAGCCCGACGGCGTCCGGCAGCATCCACTCCGGTGCCGTGAGCCCACGCCGTTCCAACCCCGCCCGCAGGTGCAGCGTCAGGCGCGACCACTCCAGCCAGTGCCCGATCGTGGCGCCGTACGGTCGGAAGGGGTGCGCCGGCGCCTCCAGGTTGTAGTCGAGCTCAGGCGCCCAGGAGGCGTCGAAGTGCTCGGGCAGGCGCCAGTCGTGCTCGCGGGCGAACCCGTGCACGACCCGCTCGGTGATGCGCAGGGCCCGGGCCAGCCAGGCGTCGTCACCGGTGACGTCGGCCGCGGCCAGGTACGCCTCGACCGTGTGCATGTTGGCGTTGACGCCGCGGTAGGGCTCCTCGGCCGTGAAGGCGCGGTCCCACGACTCGCGGACCATCCCGGCATCCTCCTGCCAGAAGTGGCGCAGGGAGACGTCCAGGGCGCCGTCGAGCAGCTCACGCGCCCCCGGGCTGCCGGCGGACGCGGCGCTCGCCGCGGCCAGGACGACGAACGCGTGGGCGTAGGCCGCCTTGCCGTCGTCGACGGGCCCGCCGGCGTCCACCGACGAGAACCAGCCGCCGTGCTGCTCGTCGTGGAAGGCGCTCGTCAGCGCGCCGACGCCGTGGTCGACCAGCGGCGCGCAGCCCGGGCGGCCGAGCATCGAGCCCAGGGCGAAGACGTGCGTCATCCGGCAGGTGATCCACAGCTCCGTGGGCCGGGCGTCGTCCACCGTGCCGTCGTCGAGCAGCCAGCCGAAGCCCTGCGGGACGCAGGACGCACGGCCGAACGTGAGGAGTCGATCGGTCTCCCGCTCGAGCCAGCGGTGGTGGACGGCGGAGCCGAGCCAGGCCATGGCCGCACGCTACCGAGCCCTGCCGCCGCCAGCGACGTGCGACGCCCGGACCGGGCGGACGCGTCATGATGGGCCCATGACCGACAGCGACCACCCGGAGTCCCCCGCCGACGAGCCGCGACCCGACGCCGTCGTCGACCCGTCCGACCCGGCGAGCATGATCGGCCAGCCCGCGAAGATCATGCGGATCGGCACGATGATCAAGCAGCTGCTCGACGAGGTGCGCTCCGCGCCGCTCGACGACGCCGCGCGCGGACGGCTGGCGGAGGTGCACGAGCGGTCGCTGCGCGAGCTCGAGGACGGCCTGTCCCCCGACCTGGTCGAGGAGCTGCGGCGGATCACGCTGCCGTTCACCGACGAGGGTCAGCCGAGCGACGCCGAGCTGCGGATCGCGCAGGCGCAGCTCGTCGGGTGGCTCGAGGGCCTGTTCCACGGCCTGCAGACCGCGCTCGTGGCCCAGCAGATGAGCTCGCAGGCCCAGCTCGCCCAGATGCGCCGCGCACTGCCGCCGGGCGTCATCGTGCAGGGCCGGCTGGCCCCGGACGACGAGGACGAGCCCAAGGCCCCCGGCCAGTACCTGTAGCCAGTACCTCCAGCGGCCGGCACCTCCGGCTGCCGGCGGCGCCGGTTCCGGCAGCGTCGGCCCGGGGGCGTCAGGCGCCGTCGGTGGCGCCCGGCGGAGTCTCGGCGGGCGTCGTCCGCCTGCGGGACGTCAGAGCGATCGCGACCGAGACGAGGACGAGCCCAGCGGCGTCGGCCAGGCCCGGCAGCTGCTGCAGGGCCACGGCCCCGACGACGGCGGCGCTCGCCGGCAGCAGCGCCAGCAGGACGGCGAACGCGGCCGCGGACACCCGCGGCAGCACCACCTGCTCGACGGCGTACGGGATCACCGACGAGAGCACGGCGACACCGACGACCAACAGCGCCGTCCGCCACGTCCCGAACGCCGGCGCCCCGAGCCCGGCCAGCAGGGGCGCCCCCACGACGGCGCCGGCGGCCATCGCGACGGACAGACGCGTGACGCCGTCGCCGGCGAGGGCGACCCGACGGCCGAGCACGATGTAGCCGCCCCAGCACGCGCCAGCGGCCACGATGAACGCGAGCCCGACGGCGGCCTCCGCGCCCTCGACCAGCGTCACCCCGGCCAGGAGCACGACGCCGACCGCGACCAGCGCCGCCCCGACCCGCTCCCGCCGGCCAGCGCCGGTGAGCACCGCGACCGTCACAGGCCCGACGAACTCGATCGCCACGGCCGTCCCGAGCGGCAGGCGCTCGATCGCCAGGTAGAAGGTGACGTTCATCGCCGCGAGCACGACGCCGAAGGCGACCGTCGCCCCGAGCTCGCGCCGCGTCCACGTCATCCGCCAGGGCCGACGCCAGGCGAGCAGCACGACGGCGGCCGCCGCGACCCGGGCCCACGCCACCCCGGCAGCGGGCATCGTCGCGAAGAGCCCGACGGCGAGCGCCGCGCCCACGTACTGCCCCAGGCCGGAGACGACGAACAACGCCGGCGCGGGCGTCCGCCCGACGAGCCGGCCCAGCGAGGTCACCGGCCAAGGCTAGGGCGTGCCGCAGGGCGGGCCGGAGGCCCGAGCCTTGGCCTCACCCGGTCGGAGCCTGACCTGCCCGATCCGCCGTCTCTCCCCTGTGGTGCCCGCAGCCCGCCGCCGTCATCCGCCACCCGCGTACACGCGCACCGCCGCTCTTGTGACCGATGTGACCCGAGTGACGGACGTGACGTCACTCGGTCCCCACTGTCACCACCAGTCCCAAGAGCGGCTGTGGGTGCTCGGCGGGGCCCGACGTGCGCGGGGCCCGACGTGCGCGGGGCCGGACACGCCCGCGGGGCTCCGGGGGCCACCTCCCCGAAGCCCCGCGTCCGGCGGCGCTCTGCCGGCTCGCTCAGCCCTTGACGGCCCCCGCGAGCATGCCCCGGACGAAGTACCGCTGCAGCAGCAGGAACACCGTGACGGGGACGACCATCGAGATGAAGGCGCCTGCGGTGAGGATCTCCCAGTCGCCGCCACGCGTGCCCGCCATCTCCGCGACGCGCACCGTCAGCGGTGCGACGTTCGGCGTCGCGCCGGTGAACGTCAGCGACACGAGCAGGTCGTTCCACACCCACAGGAACTGGAAGATCGCGAACGACGCGATCGCCGGCGTGAGCAGCGGGAACATCACCTGGAAGAAGATCTTCACGTGCCCCGCGCCGTCGACCCGGGCCGCCTCGACCAGCGACGGCGGGATGTCCTTCATGAAGTTGTGCAGCAGGAAGATCGCCAGCGGCAGCGCGAAGATCGTGTGCGACAACCACACGGTCCAGAACGAGCCGTTGATCTCCCAGTCGACGTACTGCGACAGCAGCGGGATCAGCGCGATCTGGAGCGGGATGACCTGGAGCGCGAACACCGCGATGAACAGGAAGTTGCGGCCCCGGAACTCGATCCAGGCGAACCCGTAGGCCGCAAGCAGCGCGATGGAGATGGGGATGAGGCTCGCGGGGATCGTGATGACCAGCGAGTTGATGAAGTAGTTGATGAGGTTCGTGGAGCCGCCGAACAACGCCTCGTCGTAGTTGTCCAGGGTGAGCTGGGGGTTCGTCAGGGCGGTCCACCAGCCGCTGGTGCGGATCTCCGTGTCCGGGCGGAACGAGGTGACGAGCAGACCGAGCGTCGGCATCGTCCACAGGAACGCCAGGATGATCGCCGTCAGCGACGCCCACGGGGACGTCAGCTTCGTGGTCGCGAGCCGGGCGCGCCGCTGGAGCTTGCCTTCCGACGGCGGGCCGGTGATCTCACCGGGCTCCGCCTTGACGACGCCCTGGGGGGGAAGCGGGGTGGTGGTCATCGGATCGCCTCCGACAGTCGCATCTGGCGGACGTTGTAGATGATGATCGGGACGACGATCACGAAGAGCAGCACCGCCAGTGCGGCACCCAGGCCCTGGTTGTTGTAGCGGAAGCTCTGGTCGTAGAACTCGTTCGCGACGACCGACGTCTCGAACTGCCCGCCGGTCATGGTGCGCACGATGTCGAAGACCTTCAACGTGCCCATCGCGATCGTGGTCAGCACGACGACGAGGGCCGGCCGGATGCTCGGCACCGTGATGTAGCGGAACATCCCGAGCCCGGTGAGCCCGTCGAGCTTGGCGGCCTCGATGATGTCGTCGGGGATGGCCTTGATCGCGGCCGAGAGCACCGTCATCGCGAAACCGGTCTGGATCCAGATCATGACGACGATCAGCCAGAGCGTGTTGATCGGTGGTGTGGCGAGACGCGTGTCGATCGCATCGACCCCGAACAGCCCGATGAACGCGTTCATGAGACCGCGGGCGCTGCCGTCCGCACCCGCGCGGGGGTCGTAGACGAGGCCCCAGATGATGCCGGCGCCGACCATGGAGATGGCCATCGGCATGAAGACGAGCGTCTTGGCGAGCTTCTCGAACTTCGTCCGGTCGACGACGACCGCGTACACGAGGCCGATGAACGTGGACAGCAGGGGTACCAGGAGCACCCACAGCGCCGTGTTGCGCAGCACCGCCTGGAACTGCGGTTCGGTGAACGCCGTCGCGTAGTTGTCGAGGGCGATGTACTGCTCCCCGCGCTTGTCCTTGAAGGACGCGTTGATGGTCAGGAGGGCCGGGTACACCAGGCCGAAGATCAGGGCCAGGACCGCGGGCCCCACGAAGGCGGTCGCGACGAGCCACGTGCGCGCCTTCTTCGGCCGGTCGACCAGCCACAGGATCAGGCCCATCACGGCGACGAAGATCGCGATCGCCAGGACCATGAGGAGCAGCTTGCGTCCAGGGTCGTCGCCTCTGTAGACGAGGAAGTCCCTGATCTCTCCGAACAACCAGGAGATGTACCGCGAGATACCGTCCACATCTACCTCCAGTACGCGGCGCCTTTGCCGTTCTGGTGACACCGCCGGTGTCACGCCTCAACCTAAGGGCAGAACCGCCCGGGGCGGCAGCCCTCGACACCCGCAGATGTCGCGGGCCGTGCAGCGGGGGGGCCCCCCCCCTGGGGGGGGGCCCCCCGCGGGAGGGGG